>CAJCJE010000064.1 GCA_903970565.1 Candidatus Melainabacteria bacterium
GCTGGCGATCGGCCAGCGCGATCCGCCCGCACCTCATCGAGTTCGGCGCGCTGCCCGACACGGGCGAGCGGCTACCGGCCGAGGACGCGGCCGAGCATCCGGAGAATCCCGTCGGGGTGAAACTCAGGAAATCTGCTTCCGGTTCCGCGAGTTCTTGATGGCGCCGTAGGCGGCGGTGCCGAGGAAGGCGATGCCGCCGATGATGGCCAGTACGACTGCGGCATGGATGATGAAGCCGAGTACCGAGAACGCCACCCAGATCGCGACCGCCGCGATGATGATCTTGAGCAACATCGGAAAAGCCTCCCCGCGAAGCACCTGGTAAATCTCTTAGCCCTCAAACGATCCGGCCGGGCTTTCGGTTCCCGAGCCGGGAGCCGGTCCAGCTTGGCAGTGCGGCCCGGACCTGGCCAGTGAACGGGCGAGTCAGGCCGGCCGGGCCAGCCAGTCGCCCAGCCGGCCCAGCGCGGTGCGCAGGTCTTCGGTGGCACCGGCGAAGGACATCCGGATGAACTCCGCGCCGCGTGCCGGGTCGAAGTCGTGGCCGGGCGCGACGGCGACCCCGGTGCCGGCGAGCAGCCGCTGGCACCAGGCCATCGAGTCGGTGGTCAGCTCGCTGACGTCGGCGTAGGCGTAGAAGGCGCCCTCGGCCGGGGCGATCCGGTCGATGCCCAGCTCGGACAGGCCGGAGCGCAGCAGGTCGCGGTTGGTCCGGTAGCGGGCGACGTGCGCGTCGAGTTCGGCGTAGGACTCGGGTTCGAACCCAGCGATCGCGGCCAGCTGGGGCAGCGCGGGCGGGCAGATGGTGAAGTTGCCGGCCAGCGCGCCGGCCGCGCCGTGCAGCCGACGCGGCAGCAGCATCCAGCCCAGCCGCCAGCCGGTCATGCACCAGTACTTCGAAAAACTGTTGATCACGATGGCCTGCCGGGAGGTCTGCCAGGCACTGGCGAACGGGGCGCCGTAACCGATCCCGTGGTAGATCTCGTCGCTGACCAGCTGCACCTCGTGCGCCTCGCACCAGCCGGCCAGCGCGGCGAGTTCGGCCGGGTCGAGCATGGTGCCGGTCGGGTTGGCCGGACTGGCCACGACCAGGCCGCGGATGGGCCGGGCCAGCTCGTCGAGCATCCGCACGGTCGGCTGGAACCGGGTCGCCGGACCGCAGGGCAGCTCGACGACCTCGCAGCCCAGCGCGGTAAGGATGTTGCGGTAGGCCGGGTAGCCGGGGGTGGCCAGCGCGACCCGGTCACCGGCGTCGAAGGCGCTGAGGAAGGCGAGCAGGAACGCGCCGGAGGAGCCGGTGGTGACCACGACGTCCTCGGCGTCGAGGTCCGCGAGGTCCGGGTAGGTCCGCCGATAGTGGCCGGCGATCGCGGCGCGCAGCGCCGGCACGCCGAACTGCTCGGTGTAGCCGAGGATGTCCGCACGCAGGCCGGCGGCGGCCGCGGCGAGCACCGGCGCGGGGGCGGGGCTGGAGGGTTGGCCGGCGGCCAGCGAGATCAGGTCGCCGTGGGTGCGCTGCCGTCGGTGCGCGGCGGTGAGCACGTCCATCACGTGGAAACGCGGCACGGCCGACCGGATCGCGGGCGGCAGCCCGACCAGGCCGGGAACGGATTCGAGCATGGCGTCACCCTATGCGCCGCGAGGCTCCCCCGTGCCCCGCGAGGAGGGCCCGGCACGGAGGTCAGTAGCCGACGTAGTGGCCGCCGTGGCTCACCGCGACGATGCCGGGCACGTTGCCGATCGAGCCGTAGCGGCCGAGGGCGTAGCGGACGCCGGCGATGATGT
The DNA here is from genome assembly GCA_903970565.1 of Candidatus Melainabacteria bacterium. Classification (GTDB taxonomy): domain Bacteria; phylum Actinomycetota; class Actinomycetes; order Mycobacteriales; family Pseudonocardiaceae; genus CAJCJE01. The sequence continues at coordinate 1,786 of CAJCJE010000064.1, forward strand.
TGTCGACCGGGTTGTAGATGTTGGTGTGTCCGGGGAGGCTGTGCGCGTCGAAGGTCGAGTCGATGCACTGCATCAGGCCCTTGGACGGGTGACCGGCCTGCGCGTTGGAGTCCCACAGGTTGATCGCGTTCGGGTTGCCGCCGGACTCGTGCTGGATGATCGTCCAGATGTCGTTGGCGTTGAGTTCGCTGGCCGGCACGCCGTTCTGTTCCAGAACCTGCATGGCTTGCGCAATCCACTGCTGGACGTTGCCGGGCGGCGCGCTCTCGGGCGGCCCACCGCTGGCGCCCATCCCGCCGGCCCCACCGCTGCCTCCGCCACCGCCCCCACCGCTGTCTCCGCCCCCGCCGCCACCGCCGTAGCCGTGACCCCCGCCGCCGTAGTGGGCACCACCGCCGCCTCCACCTCCTCCGCCGCCGCCCCTGCTCACGCCTGCGGAGGGCGGGGCGGACGGGGCCGAGGTGGCCGAGGAGGTACTGGTCGTGCTGGACGCGCCGGCACCGGGCGCGGCCAGGGTGGAGAACTTCGGGTTCAGCCCGCTGGTCACCTTGGCGATGGTGCTGGCCACCGTGTCCAGCTCGGTGTTGATGTCGTTGATCTGGCTGGTGATCGGGCCGCTGTTGTCCGAAACGGCCTTGCTCGCCGCCTCCTGTGCCTCGGCCGGGGTCGGGTGCGGCGCGACGGTGCCGTAGCTCCTGAGGTTGGTCTGGTACTCGGTGAGCACCCGCTCGAACTGGGATTCCAGGGTGCTCTTGCCGTTGGTCAGCGCGGTGGCCGCGTCGTTGATCGCGCTGGCGCCCGAGGACAGCGCGGTCTGGCAGGCACGGCCGGCCGAGGAGAAGTTGCCCATATAGCTGCGAAAACTGTCCGCGACGTCGCCGGTCCAGCTGCCGAGGTTGCCGACCGCGCTGGCGACCGTCGAGTTGCAGCCCTGCGCGTCGCCGGCCGCGTTGGACAGGGTCGAGGCGAGCGCGGTGATCGAGCCCGGATCGGCCTGGTAGACGCCTTCGGCCGCGTTCGCGATGTCCGCGCCGGCCCCGCCGGGCAGCCCGGCGACCTCGTCTCTGGCAGTCACGTCGTCCTCCCCGTCGGCCACGCCGCCCGCACTGGCCCCGCCATCACCGCTCGCCCCGCCCCCGCTGCCATCCGACCCCTCCGCCTCCGTGATCAGGCCTGTAGCGCCTGGATCGACTGCTGGTTGTCGGTGTCGGCGGCGCCAGTGCTGGACACGGTGTCGTCCAGGGTGCGCTCGATGCTGCCGACCAGGTTCTCCGCCGCCGCGTACTCACCGTGCAGCGCGGCGCAGAGCGCACTGGCCGCCTGGGCCAGGGCCGAGGAGTTGCCGAGGGTGCCGAACATGCCGGCGTCGACGCTGGTCGGCACCTCGTCGGCGACGCTGCCGAACTTGCCGGCCTCCGCCCCGATCGTGGTACGGGCCTGGTCGATATCGGCCGCGTCGTAGTTGACCGCTCCCATTCCGGCACACCCCCTGGAGGAACACTCGCAACGTCCGTTCGACGCGCCCGGAGAACGGTTGGTTCCACGGGAAACAACGCCCGGCGAATGCCCCGGACGGGGCAGCACAGACATTGTGCACGGTGTGCCGACCCGGCAGGCCCGATCCGCGTGATCACCACCTGACTCGGCTACAACTCGTCGAGCAGTTCCGCGACGTTCTCCGCGATTCGGGCGCTGTTCGCCGGCACCACCGTCGCCCACGCAGTGCCGTCGCCGCCGGGTCGGACCAGGTAGAGGTAGCGGCCCCAGTGGGTGTCGTGGAAGGCGACCACCCGGTCGGCGCGGCGGACCCGGCCGTCACGCAGCGTGAGTTCAGCGCCGAACTGGCCCCTGGTGCTGATGCCGTCGAACATGCGGCCCAGCGCCTGCGAGTCGCCCAGCCCGACCCCGCGCCGGTTCAGCGCGGTGATCAGCTTGACCGGGTCCCCGCCGACCTCCTTGTCCGCCGCGCGCAGGGTCGCCAGCGGCAGGCTGACCGAACGGCCACCGCCGGGCGGGCACTCGCCGGCCACCGACACCGCCGAGTTGACGAACGAGGTGGGCCGGGCCGGGATCAGCCAGACCTGGCCGGAGTCGACGACGGCCAGCAGCGCGGAGGTGCCGACGGACACCGCGAGCCCCCGGATCTCCCGATCCGTCCACACCCAGGTGTCGATGGCCTGTTTCGGGTTGGCCAGCAGGGCGAGCTGGTCGGCGAGTTCGCTGGTCGGCCGGGTGCCGGTGGCCAGGCCGCGTTCGGCAAGACCGGCCCAGGCCTTCGCGACGAGTTCGGCGCGCTCGGTGTGCGTGGCACCCGGACTCGGCACGTCCAGCGCGATGTGGCGACGTGGAAAACGCTGGCTGGCCCAGGTCACGTCGAACTCCAGCGCGGAGAGCACCACGCTGCTCGGCAGGCTCACCTCGGCTACTCGCCCTGTTCCTCGTCGTTGCCGCCGAAGACCTCCGGTGCGACCGCGCGGCCGTCGTCGAAGAAGTCGGCGGAGTCCTCGGAGTAGGGGTTGCGGTGTTCGGCGTCGTCCTCGCTTCGTCGGCCGCCCATCGCCGGTTCCAGGAACATTCCCGCGGCCGGTCCGGTCGCGGCCAGCTGCTCGTTGACCCTGGCCGCGGTGGCCGCGTCGGAGTCGAGTTCGGCCAGGTCGCCCGCGCCGGAGCGGGGGGCGAAGTCGTCATCGTCGTCGGCGAACCCACCGGGCTCGTTGTCCTGGCCCCGGACGACCTTGTCGCCCCCGCTGTTGGCACCGACGATGCCCACGGCCGCGGCACCGCCGGCCACCGCGGCGCCACCCGCGAGGTCGCCGATGTCCTCACCGAGACCGGCACCGCCGCCGCCACCGGGCATGGCCGCGCCGGACTGGCCCCCGGTGGGGGTACCGGTGCCGGGCGGGCCG
>CAJCJE010000065.1 GCA_903970565.1 Candidatus Melainabacteria bacterium
GCTGACGAGCCGCACCGGTTCACCCTCGCCCCGGTCCCGGCCATCGGCAAGCTGCTGACGCGGCTGTCGATCAGCGCGCAAGAGGTCGACCTGTGGGAGATCAACGAGGCGTTCGCCGCAATGGTGCTGTCCGTGCTGCACCACCTGCCAGACGTGGACGCTGAGCGGGTCAACGTGCACGGCGGGGCGCTGGCCTACGGGCATCCGCTCGGGGCGTCGATGCCGAGGGTCATCGTGGACGTCTGCCGGCATCTGCGGGCCAGGGGCGGCGGGGTGGGTATCGCGGCCGCGTGCATCGGGGTCGGCCAGGGCATGGCGGTCGCGGTCCGCGTCTGACCCCGCTCCATCGGCTGCCCCGCTCGCGGTTGCTACTTGGCATTTCCGACGACCGCGAATACCGCATTTGTCACCCGTCAGACGGGTGCATCGCCCGCCAAGCGGATGCGTCGCCCGCCAAGCGGATGCATCGCACGCCAAGCGGGTGTGTGACATGTCGAGCATCCCGGACGAGTTGTTGAATTTCGGCTGAGCCCCAACGCTCCGGTTCGGCTGCGCCCCAACGCTCCGGATGGCCAACCGCCCGACATCCGGACGAGTCGCAGTAGCCCGCCCACCGCCGAGGAAAATCCCCTAACCAGTAAACAGCCCCCACCCGCCCTGGGGGCCGGCGCCCCGCGTCAAGCCTATTGGCGCGAATTCGCGGGGACAAGCGGGAAACTGGTGACTGTGGATAACTTCGGCCGCTGTGGACAACTCGGAATCGACTTGGACAAATCCGGTAGCGTGGTGCTGACGTGAAGTCGAACGAGCCAACTCCGTTCAGCCAGAACAGAGGCAGTTCCGTTCAACCATAATCGCTGAAGCGGAGCAGTAAAGGCAGTTTCGGGAAGCCTCGGTCGAGGCTTCCCGAAACGTGAACCGAGGAGTCTGAAAGGAGGTCAGACCAGACGGGCCAGGCCGGGGAACTCGGCGATCAGGCCGCTGTCGTTGACGCTGAGATCGACGGAGGAGGACTCGGTCTCGTACCGGACGACGGCGAGCTGGTCTCCGTCTGCCGGCGATTCGGTGCGGTAGGTCTCCTGCCGCACGGCGACGGCCAGGTCGGGCAGTGACACGAAGATCACCGGGATGGTGTGTTCGCCGGCCTCGTGGTGCAGGTTGAGCCGGCGGATCGGGAGCGCGTTGGTAAACAGGACGTCCTCGATGTTTACCTCGACCGCGCCGTCGAACGTGCCGCGCCGCACGCCGGAGCCGTCGTCGACGAGCCAGTTTCCCTCGCCGCTACGACTCATCGACACCTGCCGCTCGTGGCCGAGCGAGGTGCTGCGCACCAGCACCCTGCGCACCACGCCGGACTCGTCGATGGTCAGCTCGTACTCGGCGCTGTAGGTGGGGCCTGCCGCGCTGGGCGCCGCGATCAGCCGGCCGGAGGCGCGCAGTCTCAGCGCCGGCCCGAACAGCAGGCGGACGGACTCCAACCGGGAGACCGACTCCCCCTGCCAGGTCAGCATGGCGTGCCGGGGAGCCGACGGTGCGCTGGTCGGGCCAGGTCCCTCGTCGTGCAGGACCGGCTGCGCTGAACTGGAAGAAGTCACTGTCCACCTGGGTAATTGATCGGACCAGGACATGGACCGGGGCGGCCATGCCCACAGGCCCGTCCGTGGCCGGGCCTGTGAGGAAGCCTACCGGAGAGCAATCACCCAATCCCAGTGTCGACCACCAGCCTGGTGCGCTCATGGTCAGTGTTGTTGCCCATGCGCTGGTCAGGGTTGTTGTCCGCGTGGCAGCAGCCTCCGCAGTGGTCCGAACGGCCGCTGTCCGTCCAGGTCCGGGCCGCGCAGACCGGCGATGACCTGCGCGATGTCCGCGCCGATCGCGGCCAGCTGGCGGTCGGCCGGGGCCGACGGTTCCGGCGGCGGGGTGCCGTCCCGGACCGAATCGGCCAACGCGGTCAGGTTCGCCACCAGCGCGTCCACCTCCGGTCCGGGTGGAATCGGCTCGCCGTGATCGATTTCCACCGCGACCCTGGTGATGGAACTGGTCATCCGTTCCAGCGCGACGATCGCCGGATACCAGGCGGCGGCGCGGCGGCTGGCGGTGAAGGGTTCGACGAGGACCCGCTGGAACTCGGTGCGCAGGTCGGACAGCTGCCGGTAGGTGCGCCGACGCAATAGGGACCGGCCGTCCGGATCGGCCCGCAGCGCCAGGTCGGCGTAGCGGCCGACGGCCTCGATCGCGTCCGCGAGCATCCCGCCGACCTGCGGTTTCCGGCTCGACGGCCACAGCAGATAGCCGAAGACCAGCACGACCGCGCAGCCGACCACGGTGTCCAGAAGCCGGGCCAGAACCAGGTCCCAGGTGCCGGCGCGGCCGAGATCGAGCTGCACCACGACCAGCGGGGTGAGCACGGTCGCGAACATGCCGTAGTTGCGTACCTGCGCGATGGGCAGCAGGAACGCGATGACCGCCACCAGCACCACCAGCAGCCAGCCGTTCGGGTTGACCGCCAGGATGCCCGCGCCGATCAGCGCACCGACGAAGGTGCCGCCGCCACGCAGGATCGCCCTGGCGAACACCGAGCCGAAGTCCGGCTTGAGCACGATCGCGATGGTCAGAAACACCCAGTAGGACCGGTCGAACGGCAACAGGTTGATCAGGACGCCGGCAATCGCCATGCACAGCGCCAGTCGGGAGGCATACAACCAGACCGCCGGACCGGCGAGCACGTCGTCCAGCCACGTCTGGAGCCGGTCGGGGAAGCGGCGCCGGCCGGCCGGCGAGGGTGTGCTGGGGATCGGCCGGTCCGGCGAGGTCGCCTCGACGACGTTGTGCAGGCCCTCGATCAACGCGAGCACCGCCGGCGAGCCGGTATCCGGCAGGTCCAGCTCGGGCATTGGCGCGTCCTGTTCGATGGCCGTACCGATGGCCGCGACCGCGTCGATGACCGCCTTCGGCGGCCGGTGCCGAGCGTTGACCAGCGCGACCGTCGCCTCGACCAGCGGGGTGGTCTCGCTGAGCGCGACGAACAGCCGCCGGTAGATCTGGTCCCGGCCCTGTAGGTGTGATCGCGCGGTGAGCAGCGCGTCGTAGGCGGCGTTCAGCGCGACGGTCAGCTGCTGGCGTCCCGGCCCGGACGCTGGCGTGCCCGACACGGACAGCACGATCACCAGCTGGTCGTAGACCTTCGCGACCAGGGTCCGTTCCGGCGCGGTGGCGTGGACCGGCCAGGCCGCGACGGACAGCAGCAGCGCGAACACCGCGCCGCCGAGGAAACAGGACACGGCGACCAGCGGGCCGACCAGCGTGGCCTCATGGGTGCCGACCACGACGTACACCAGCAGTTGCAGGCTGGCCATTGACGCATCGTTGCCGGCGGCGCTGGTCAGCGCCGAGATCGCGGCCACCACCACGATCAGCCCGGTGGTCCACCAGCCGCGCTCGCCGACGACATCGCCGAGCAGGAAGCCGAGGCTGCCGGCCAGGACCGCGAGCCCGGAGCGCCGCCAACGGTCCCGGTAGGGCCCGGACACCGAGGTGACCGTGGCGACCAGCGAACCGATCGACACCAGGATGCCGATGGCGAGGTGCCCGAACGCCATGCCGACCGCGATCGGCGCGGCCACGCTGATCCCGGCCCTGGTGGCCCGCTTCCAGTCGATCGGCGCCGGCTTGGGCTTGAGCAGCACGTTCAGCCAGTGCGGCGCGGGAATCGGGCGGGCCG
>CAJCJE010000066.1 GCA_903970565.1 Candidatus Melainabacteria bacterium
GTGACCGCCGACACCGCTGGCTGGCCGACCCGTGTTCCCGGGAGCACGCCGCCGCCGGTACTGCTGGCCGCCCTGGGGCCGCTCATGCTCCGCGTGGCCGGCGAAGCCGCCGCCGGCACCATCACCTGGCTGGCCGGGCCGCGGACCATCGCCGGGCACGTCACGCCGGCCATCACGGCCGCCAGCGGCCCGCGGCCCGCCCCGCAGATCGTGGCCAGTCTGCCAGTTTGCCTGACCAGCGAGCATGACGCCGCCCGCGACCGGGCGGCCGCCGCCCTGGCCTTCTACGCCAACGTGCCGAGCTACCGGGCCATCCTCGACCGCGAGGGCGTCCGGTCCCCGGCCGAGGTCGCGCTCGTCGGCACCGAACGCGACATCGAGCACGCCATCAGCCGCCTGGCCGACGCCGGCGTCACCCATTTCGCGGCGAACACGGCCATGTTCACCACTCCTGAGGAAAAAGCCCGCACCATCGCCTTCCTCGGCAGCCTGTAAGTCCCGGCTCCGACGCCGAGGACCGTCCGGCGAGACTCCGTAGCGAACAGGTTCGGCGCCCGGCCCGGTAACTTCGCCGGCGTGGGATCAGGGCTCCTGGGCGGGAACAACGCCCGGCCTTGTCGATGTTGCCGATAGACATAGTCGACATAATGGAGGACGAAGTCTCCGTGGCCGAGCTGCTGCCGTTGACGCCGGACGAACTGCTGAGCACGACCCGCGCCGTGCGCCGCCGGCTCGACCTGTCCAGGCCGGTGCCGTTGGCGGTGATCAGGGAGGCGCTCGAGGTGGCGCTGCAGGCGCCGTCGGGTGGCAACCGGCAGCGCTGGCACTGGATCGTGGTGACCGACCCGGAGCTGAAGGCACAGGTGGCCAGCTACTACCGGCGCTCGCATCTCGCCTACCGGCAGGCCGGCGCCGGGCCGGCCGACGCGGCCGCCGCGCGGGTGACGGCGAGTTCTGACTACCTGCGCGAGGTGCTGGCCGAGGTGCCGGTCCTGGTGATCGGCGCGATCAGCACTGGCGACGCCGAACTTTCCGGCAACCAGGCGGGACTGTGGGGCTCGCTCTTGCCAGCAGCCTGGAGCCTGGCCCTGGCACTGCGGGCCCGCGGCCTCGGCACAACCTGGACGACGCTCCACCTGCGCTACGAGCGTGAGGTGGCCGAGTTGCTTGGCCTGCCGGCCGACGTGCGGCAAGGCGTGCTGCTGCCGGTCGCCTACACCAAAGGCACTGACTTCCGCCCCGGCCCCCGGGTTGACCTGGACTCGGTGCTGCATGTCAACGGCTGGTGATGGCGCGCGGCACGCGGAGGCGCTCATTCCGCTGACCTTGAAGGGAACCTCATGACCCGGATTCCGCTGGCCGTGCTCGACCTGGTGCCGCGCAGCGAAGGCACGACGACCGCCGAAGGGGTACGCAACGCGATCGACCTGGCCCGGCAAGCCGAGCGCTTCGGCTACGAGCGGTACTGGTTCGCGGAGCACCACCTCAACCCTGGTGTCCTGGGTGCCTCCCCGACGGTGTCGATCGCGCTTGTCGCCGCGGCGACAAGCACGATCCGACTCGGTTCGGCCGGCGTCCAGACTGGTAACCGGACTCCGCTGTCAATCGTCGAGGAATTCGGGCTGCTCGATGCCGTTTACCCGGGCCGGCTGGACCTCGGCATCGGCCGCTCGTTCAGCCGCCCGAAACCCGGAGCGGAGTCCGGGTCGCCGGCCCCGGCTCCTGCGCAGCCTGAGCTGGTCGCCGCGGCCGTCTCGAACTACCAGACACGGGCCGGGCAGGCTGATCACAGCGCGCAGCAGCAGGCCGACAACGGCCTGCTGCTCCCGAAGAAGTTCGACTTCGCCCGGCTAGCCGCCTCGGACCGCCTCGGGCTGCACTTCGAGTTGCTGCAGCAACCCGGCGCCTACGCCGACACCTATGACCGCATCATCGAGTCGATCCTGGACCTGCTACGGGGAACGTTCCGGTCGGCGGGAGGTTTCGAGGGGCACGCCTATCCCGGCGAGGGCGCGAGTGTCGAGGTCTGGATTCTCGGTGCCTCCGGCGGCGAGAGTGCCTCCGTCGCCGGCGCGAACGGGTTGCGGTTCGCCGCCTCCTACCACCACAGTCCCAGCACCGTCCTCGACGCCGTGAATGCCTACCGGGCCGCTTTCAGGCCATCGGCCGAGGTGCACCGCCCCTACGTGTCGGTGTCCGCTGACGTCGTGGTGGGCCCGGACGACGACAGCGCCGCGCGGCTGGCTTCCGGCTACGGCCTGTGGGTGCGGAGCATCCGGCACGGCGACGGCGCGATTCCCTATCCGACCCCCGAGGTCTCCGCTGCGCATCAGTGGAGCGACGAAGACCGCGAGCTGGTCAAGGACCGCATCGACACGCAGCTGGTCGGATCACCGTCCACCGTCGCCGACAAGCTCGAACAGCTCCAGGAGGCCACTGGCGCCGACGAGCTCGCGATCACGACCATCACGCACCAGCACGCCGACCGGGTGCGTTCCTACGAGCTGCTCGCCCGTGAGTGGCACCGCCGGCACGGCTGAGCCCAGCGATGAAGACCGTCGTCATCACCGGTGGCACCGACGGCATCGGCCGTGCCCTCGCCCAGACCTACCTCGAACGAGGCGACCAGGTCGCAGTCGTCGGCACCAGTCAAGCTAAGGGCGACGCCTTCCTCGCCGCCGCCGGCGATCTAGGGGCACAGGGCCGCGCCTGGTTCCTCCCGGCCGACCTCGGGCTCATCGACGAGAACACCAGACTGATCGACCGGCTGGCGGCGCAGTTCGAGAGTCTTGACGTTCTCGTGCTGGCCGCCCGCTACCACCGTTCTGCCCGGGTCGAGACGCCCGATGGCTTCGAGGCCAACTTCGCGCTTTTCTACCTGAGCCGCTACCTGCTCAGCCACGGGCTGGTCAGCCCGCTGAGCCGCTCCGGGAGCGCGGTGATCCTCAACTTCGGAGCGGCCGGCCTCGCCGGCCCTCCTCGATGGGAGGACCTGCAGCTAGCGCGGCAGTATCACGGCGTCGCGGCGATGGGGCATGCGGGGAGCCTCAACGACCTGCTGGCGGTCGACTTCGTCGACCGCTACCCCGACCCGAACATCAGGTACGTGATCAATCACCCCGGGGTCGTATCCACCAGCTTCGCGGGCGAGTACGACCACGCGCCCCAGACCGCCGCGGAAGTGGAACAGCTGCGGCTCACTGGCAAGACGATCGACACGGCCGTCAGACACATCCTGCCGTTCCTTGATCCTGCCGGGCAGGCGCGTCTCAGCGCCGTGTGCGAGGGCGCCGCGGTCCCTCTCCACCCCGAGACGTCATCGCTAACCGATGCCCGGCGCCTGCACGACATCACGCGCCAGCTACTAGACAGCCGACAACACTCAGTCGGTGACCGGGGCCTTCCCTAACACGCCCGCTCCTCGGTCACGCCCTACGCCCGGGGCGGCGTCGGCGGGTCCGGGCGGCTTCGGCTTGCCGTCGCGCGCCCGGTCGTCGATGGCCGCCGTGTCCCGGCGGCGCAGCACGCTGACGACCGGTATCCCGGCCAGCAGCAGGATGCCGCCGCAGAGGAAGGCGGCGTGGAAGCCGGAGACCTGGGCGTCGAGGACGGCGGCCGGGGTGGTGCCGTGCAGCGAACGCGCGGCCCAGGAGACCTCGACGCTGGTGAGGACCGCGAGGCCGACCGAGCGGCCGATGTTCTGAGCCATGTTGTTGACGCCGGAGGCGAGGCCGGACAGTTCTTCCGCCAGGCCCGAGGTGGCTAGCTGGGTGAGCGGCATGGTCGCCATGCCGACACCGACCGAGGCGAGGGTGATCTGCCCGAGCAGGCTGGCAGCGTAGGAACCGCTCGCGGGCAGGTCGATCAGCAGCAGCATGCCCGCCGCCCCGATCGCCAGGCCGATCACGGAGACCGCGCGGATCCCGATCCGCGCGACCAGTTGCTGGGCAGAGACCGCGCCGGCCACGCTGCCGCCGAAGACCGGCAGGAACGCCAGGCCGGCCCGGAGCGCGCTGTAGTGCAGGATGTCCTGGACGTAGACGGAGATGAACAGGAACAGGGCGAAGGTCGCGCCGCCGACCAGCATCAGCGCGGCGTTGCCGACCGACAGGGCGCGGATCTTGAAAATGCTCAGCCGCACCAGGGGGCTCGCGCCGCGCTGCTCGATCACCACGAAGACGGCCAGCAGCGCGAGGCCGCCGAGCCCGAGGCCGAGCGCCGCCGGCGAGTCCCAGCCCCCGGCCGGGGCCTGGGTGATCGCGTAGACGAGCAGCATGGTGCCCGAGGTCACCGTGACCGCGCCGGGAAGGTCGAACCCGCCTCGCTGCCGGGCAGCGGCCGAGGCGGGCACGAAGCGCACGCTGGCCGCGGCGATCAGCGCGCCGACCGGCACGTTGATGAAAAAGATCCAGTGCCACGACAGGTAGCTGGTGATCACCCCGCCGAGCAGCACGCCGACTGCGCCGCCGGCCACCGCGACGATGCTCCACACGGTCAG
>CAJCJE010000067.1 GCA_903970565.1 Candidatus Melainabacteria bacterium
CACCTCGTCGCCCGGACCGGCCGTGGCCAGCACCAGCTGCTGGCACAGCGACACCGAGCCGACACCGACGACGACCTGCTCCGGGGCCACCCCGAACTTGGCGGCCAGCGCGGCGGACAGGGCTTGGGAGTTGGTGTCGGGGTACCGGTTGATACCGGCGGCCGCCTCGGCGATGCGCGCCAGCACGTGCGGTAGCGGGCCGTAGGAGTTCTCGTTGCTGGCCAGCTTGATCGAGCCCGGCACCGTCCGTCCCGGGACGTAGGCGGGCAGGGTGGCGAGTGTCGAACGCAACCGGACAGTCATGCCGCCCAGGCTAAACCGTGCGTGTTGTGACCCTGGCTCGCGGGCGGCAGCCATACCCTGGGCCGGTGCTCACCGTCATCACCGTCATCGCCCTGATCTTCGGTGTGATCGGCCTGGTCACCGGCACGCTCGCGCTCCGCACCCTGGGCCGGTTGCGGCAGTCGGTGGCGCTGCTCTCGCGTGGGACGTCCGGTCGCGAGACCATCCTGGACGTCGCCGAGAAGCACATGGCCGCCAGCGAGGCCGTCCGCAAGGACATCGGCGAGCTGCAGCAGGACCTCACCGCCGCGCACCGGACCATGCGGGGCGAGCTGACCGATGAACGGGCCGGGCTGACGAAGACCGTCGAGCAGATCCAGCGCGAGGTCAGCACCGCGCTGCGCCGGGTGGCCCTCGTCCGGTACGACGCGTTCGACGATCTCGGCGGCCGGCTGTCGTTCTCGCTGGCGATCATGGACGACAACGGCAACGGCGTCACCCTGACCTCGATCGCCAGCACGTCCGACACCCGGCTCTACGCGAAGTCCCTGACCCGTGGCGTCGGCGAGCACACCCTGTCGGCGGAAGAGGAACAGGCCGTCAAAGCCGCCCTGACGCGGTGACTAAGGTTGGCCGATGATTGCATTCCTGGGTCCGGAGGGCACGTTCTCGCAAGCCGCCGCCCTCGCGGTGGCCGGCCCGGACGCCGAGCTGACCGGGTACGCCAGCGTCACCCTGGCCATCGACGCGCTGCGCGCCCGAGAGGTCGACGGCGCCGTGGTCCCGCTGGAGAACTCCGTCGAGGGCGCGGTGCCGGCCACCCTGGACGAGCTCGCCGGCCCGGCCAGCCCCCTGGTCATCGCGGCCGAGACGTTCCTGCCGGTCGTGTTCGACCTGCTCGTCCGGCCGGGCACGGCCATGGCCGGCATCGCCACGATCGCCACCCATCCGCACGCCGAGGCCCAGGTACGCCGGTACCTGCTGACCGAACTGCCCGGACGCGAGGTCGCCCTGCTCGGCTCGACGGCCGGCGGCGCGCAGGCGGTGGCCAACGGTGAGTACGACGCCGCGGTCGCCCCGGCCATCGCCGGCGAGCTGTACGGGCTGCAGACCCTCGCGCACGACATCGCCGACGCGCACGGCGCGGTGACCCGGTTCGTGCTGCTGCGCCAGCCGGCCCCACCGGCAGCGCCGACCGGCAACGACCGCACGACGCTGGTGACGTACCTGGCCGAGGACCACGCCGGGGCGCTGCTGGAGATCCTCACCGAGTTCGGCGCCCGAGGCATCAACCTGACCCGCATCGAGTCCCGCCCGACCAAGGGCCGGATCGGTGACTACTGCTTCTCCATCGACTGCGAGGGCCACATCGCCGACGCGCGGGTGGGCGACGCCGTGGCGGCTCTGCACCGGGTGTGCGCCGACGTCCGGTACCTCGGCTCCTACGCCCGGGGAGACGGCCGGGTGGCCCCGATCGATCCGCGCCGCAGCGATCGGTCGTTCTCCGACGCGGCCGACTGGCTGGCGCGGATCCGGGACACCGGCGTCGCCTGAATCCCCGCGATCGAGCAACAGAACCGCTACCGGACGGCGGAGAATTGCGCGATCGAGGAGAACCGGTTACTTCGCGAGGACGGCCCAGAGCCCGATGGCCACGGCGGCCAGCGACACCAGCAGGCACCCGGCCGCGATCAACCGCTGCCCGGTGGCCGGGCGTTCCGGGTGCTCGTCGGCGGTGACCAGGGCGCGGACCGCGACCGAGAACAGCGCCGTGATGCCGATGGCGAAGACAGACGCGATCAGCACGACGTTGCGCAGCACAGCCCAGTCGATGTAGGAGTTCATCAGCTGGCCTTCTGTTCGAGCACGGGCACCTCGACGTCGGACACCACGTCGACCGCGGTCAGGTCGTTCACGTTGTCGGCGGTGACCGGGTTACGCCGCGACCACAGCCAGACGCCGACCAGCGCGAGGACGGCCACCGCACCGACGATCGCGATCTGCGCGGTGCCACCACCGTCGACGATCCAGCCGATGCCGCCGGCCACCAGCGCGGCGGCCGGCAGGGTCAGCATCCAGGCCAGCGCCATCGAGCCGGCGACGTTCCACCGCACGACCCCGCCGCGCTTGCCGACGCCGCTGCCGAGCACGGCGCCGGACGTGATGTGCGTGGTCGACAGCGGCAGCCCGCCCTGGGTCGCGGTCAGCAGGACGGCCGCGGCCGCGGTCTGCGCCGCGAAACCCTGCGGCGGTTCGATGTGGGTCAGCCGGTGTCCCATCGTCCGGATCACCCGCCAGCCACCGAAGTACGTGCCGCCGGCGATCGCGAGCGCGCAGGCCGCGATCACCCACAGCGGTGGGTCGGTGCCCGGCCCCACCCGGTGGTCGGCGATCAGCGCGAGCGTGATGACACCCATGGTCTTCTGGGCGTCGTTGGTGCCGTGT
>CAJCJE010000068.1 GCA_903970565.1 Candidatus Melainabacteria bacterium
TGACGCTAGGCTGTGGTTACCGGCCGGTAGCGTGGCTCGTGCCCGGCCGGCAGGTGGCATCCAGGATGCCTCACCCCGCCTTTACCAAGGAGGAACGCCGTGGCCGCATCAGGGGACCACGCGGGCGTATTCGCCGCGTCCACCCCGCGCGCCGTTCGGAACGTGGTCTTCGTCGAGGGTGTCCGCACCCCCTTCGGCAAGGCCGGCCCGAAGGGCATCTACGCCGAAACCCGCGCGGACGACCTGGTCGTGAAGGTCATCCGCGAGCTGCTGCGCCGGCATCCGGAACTGCCGCCGGAGCGGGTCGACGAGGTCGCCGTCGCGGCCACCACCCAGACCGGCGACCAGGGCCTGACCATCGGCCGGGTGGCCGGACTGCTGGCCGGGCTGCCCAAGTCCGTGCCCGGCTACGCCATCGACCGGATGTGCGCCGGCGCGATGACCGCGGTGACCACCACCGCGGCCGGGATCGCCTTCGGCGCCTACGACGTGGTCATCGCGGGCGGCGTCGAGCACATGGGGCATCACCCGATGGGCGAGGGCGTCGACCCGAACCCGAGGATCGTGGCCGACAAGCTGGTCGACCCCTCCGCGCTGGTGATGGGCCAGACCGCGGAGAACGTGCACGACCGCTACCCAGCGATCACCAGACAGCGCTGCGACGAGTACGCCGCGCGCAGCCAGGAGCGCTACGCGGACGCGGTGAAGGCCGGCAGGATCGGCCCCGAGCTGGTCCCGGTCGCCACCCGCTCCGCCGAGCTGGGCTGGGGCCTGGCCACCGAGGACGAGCCGCCGAGGCCGGGCACCACGGTGGAGACGCTGGGGGCGCTCAAGACGCCGTTCCGTCCGCACGGCCGGGTCACCGCGGGCAACGCGGCCGGTCTCAACGACGGCGCGACCGGCTGCATCCTGGCCGACGAGGACACCGCCCGCGAACTGGGCCTGCCCGCGGCGATGCGGCTGGTCGGCTACTCCTTCGTCGGGGTCGAGCCGGAGGTGATGGGGGTCGGCCCGGTGCCGGCCACCGAGAAGGCGCTGGCCCGCGCCGGCCTGACCATCGAGGACATCGGCCTGTTCGAGATCAACGAGGCGTTCGCCGTGCAGGTGCTCGCCTTCCTGGACCACTTCGGCATCGACGCGCAGGACCCGAGGGTCAACCAGTGGGGTGGCGCCATCGCCTGCGGCCACCCGCTGGCCTCCTCGGGCGTGCGGCTGATGACCCAGCTGGCGCGGCAGTTCGCCGAAAAGCCCGAGGTTCGCTACGGCATCACCACCATGTGCATCGGCATCGGCATGGGCGGCACCGTGATCTGGGAGAACCCCGACTGGAATGGGAGCGGCAAGTGAGTCTGTCCATCGAAGCCGCCAGGGCCGCCTTCCCCGACGAGGTGGTCACGGTCGCGACCACCCGGCTGATCTCGGTGCCCGGCCTTACCAGGCCGGTCGCGCTGGTCACCCTGGACAACGGCC
This sequence comes from Candidatus Melainabacteria bacterium, assembly GCA_903970565.1. Taxonomy (GTDB): domain Bacteria; phylum Actinomycetota; class Actinomycetes; order Mycobacteriales; family Pseudonocardiaceae; genus CAJCJE01. The sequence continues at coordinate 1,471 of CAJCJE010000068.1, forward strand.
ACGACCACACCCGGCCCTCCACCTTCGGCCCGCAGGGCCTGCTGAGCCTCGACAGCGCGCTGGACGCCGCGTTCGCCGCCGAACCGGCCGCCATCGCGGTGACCGGCAAGCCGTTCATCTTCGCCGTCGGCGCGGACCTGTCCGGGGTCGGGCAGGTCGCCTCCCGTGATCTGGCGTTGCAGATCGCGCAGACCGGGCACGACGTGTTCCGCCGGCTGACCTCCTCGACGATTCCGACCTTCGCGTTCATCAACGGCGCGGTGATGGGCGGCGGCCTGGAGCTGGCGCTGTCCTGCCACTACCGCACGCTGATCTCCAACGCGGCGGCCATCGCCTTCCCCGAGTGCTTCCTGGGCCTGTTCCCCGGTTGGGGCGGCACGCAGCTGCTGCCGAACCTGATCGGCGCGGACGCCGCAGTGAAGGTGATCATCGAGAATGCGTTGAACCAGAACAAGATGCTCAAGCCGGCCGAGGCGGTCGAGCTGGGCATCGCGGATGTGCTGCTGGACTCCGCCGACTATCTCGAGCAGTCGCTGCTGTGGCTGTCCACTGTGGTCAATGGTTCGGTTTCGGTCGAACGCCGGGAGATCGACCGGGGTGCCGGCTGGGATGCCGCGCTGGCCACGGCGAGGGCGATCGCCGACGGTAAGACGCACGGCGCGTCACCCGGGGTCAGCAAGGCGGTGGAGCTGCTGGAACTGGCCAGGGACAACGACCTGACCGCCGGCTACGCGGCCGAGACGCAGGCGCTGGCCGACGTGCTGATGACCGACGAACTGCGCGCCGGTCTGTACTCGTTCGACCTGGTCAACAAGCGCGCCCGCAAACCGGCCGGCGCGCCGGACAGGGGCCTGGCCCGGCCGATCACCAAGGTGGGCGTGGTCGGCGCCGGCCTGATGGCCAGCCAGCTGGCGCTGCTGTTCGTGCGCAGGCTGAAGGTCCCGGTGGTGCTCACCGACGTGGACCAGGCGCGGGTGGACAAAGGCGTCGGCTACGTGCGCGGCGAGATCGACACACTCCTTGCCAGGCACCGGGTTTCACCGGACGAGGCCAACCGTCTCAAGGCGCTGGTGTCCGGCTCGCTGGACAAGGCCGCCTTCGCCGACGCCGATTTCGTGATCGAGGCGGTGTTCGAGGAACTGTCGGTCAAGCAGCAGGTGTTCGGCGAGGTCGAGGAGTTCGTCTCGGCCGAGTGCGTGCTGGCCACCAACACCTCCTCGTTGTCGATCACCGAGATGGCCGCGAAACTCAGGAACCCCGAGCGGGTGGTCGGCTTCCACTTCTTCAACCCGGTCGCGGTGCTGCCGCTGGTGGAGATCGTCCGCGCGGAGCAGACCGACGACGCGACGCTGGCCACCGCGTTCGCGGTCGGCAGGCAGCTGAAGAAGTCCTGCGTGCTGGTCAAGGACGCGCCGGGGTTCGTGGTGAACCGGCTGCTCACCCGCTTCCTCGGCGAACTGGTCGCCGCGATCGACGAGGGCACCCCGTTCGAGGTCGCGGACACCTCACTGGACCCGCTCGGCCTGCCGATGAGCCCGATGGTGCTGCTGCAACTCGTCGGCCCCGCGGTCGCGTTGCACGTGGCGGAAACCATGCACGGCGCGTTCGGCGACCGGTTCGGGGTCAGCGAGAACATGCGCCGCTTCGTCGACGCCGGCAAGACCGCGGTCTGGACCTGGGACGCGCAGGGCAGGCAGACGCTCGACCCGGAGGTCGCCGCGCTGTGGAAGCTCGGTGACAAGCCCTCCACCGCCGAGCAGGTGCGCGACCGCGCGCTGAACGCGCTGGCCGACGAGATCGCGGTGATGCTGGCCGAGGGCGTGGTGGCACAGGCCCAGGACATCGACCTGTGTCTGCTGCTCGGCACCGGCTGGCCGTTCTGGCTGGGTGGTATCACGCCGTATCTGGACCGGGCCGGCGTGTCCGAACGGGTCAACGGCAAGCCGTTCCTCGCGCAGGGCGTCGCGTCCGTTCCCGCCACCTGATCTCCCGCACTCCAGCCGGGCGTCGACACCCGTCGGCGCCCGGCTTCGTCGCTCAGGACCGGTTCTCCACCGGCTCACCAAGCAACTCCACCGGTCCGCCGGTTACCGTCGATCTCGTGACCGACGTGCCCGAACGACCAGAGCACCGCGAATGGACCGGATTCCTGCGGCCGAGGACCAATCCTGGCGCGACGATCTACGGCACCATCGTGGCCGCAGCGATCGTGGCGACGGAGGGGTCGACCGAGGCCAGCATCGCCGAGATCGTCGGCTCGGTACTGGCCACGCTGTTGGTGTACTGGTTGGCGCACGTGTACGCCGACCAACTCGCCCACCACGCGACCGCCGACGCGACCGAGCCCAGTCGCCCGTCGGTCCGGGAGATCCTGGACGCGCTCGGCGAGGAATGGGGCATCGTGGCCGGCGGCCTCGGCCTGGTGCTGGTTCTGGTGATCATCGATCTGGCCGGTGGCGGCCAGGGGCTCGCGGTCGATGTCGCGCTGGTGTGTTCGGTACTGGAACTCGTCGTCTGGGGCGCGCTGGCCGCGCGACGGGCACATCTGGGCCCCGGCTGGGTGGTGCTGTACACGATTGTCAGCGCCGCGTTCGGCGCCGTGATCTGCGCGCTGAAGGTCGTTCTTCACTGACCCCCTGTTGACAAAGACGTGTTGGGCCGGCGTGAGGTTGCGCAAAGTTAATGTGATTCACCGACAGGGGTCGATCAGGCAACGCAACAGGGTCGTGAGACATCTACCCAGTGTCACCAAAAAAGAGCAACAGTGACACGGGAGGACAGGCAATGGACATCAAGAACATCGGACGCACCAACACCATCCGCGCCCTGCTGGTCGGCACCGGCGTGGTGGCGGCAGTAGCGGTTGCCGGCTGTGCTGGTGGCCAGAGCGCAACCGGGCAGACCTCGACCGGCGCCGGCTCTCCGAGCATCGCCGCCTCGACCAACTCCGGTACGACCCCGAGCGACTCGACGAACACCGGTGCCACCTCGACCGGTTCCAGCTCCACCGGTTCGGCCACCGGTTCGTCGGCCACCGGCTCGACGGAGCAGGTCAACCCGGCCGATCTGGGCAGTTCGGCCGCCGGCAACTCGGCCACCACCCTCGCCGCCGCGCGGCGTGCCGGCATCCCGGAGTGCAAGGCCAACACGCTGGCCCTGACCTTCGGCGGTTCCGATGCCGGGATGAGCCAGCAGTACCGGGTACTGCGCTTCACCAACACCAGCAGCGAGACCTGCGCGATCGTCGGCTTTCCCGGAGTGTCCTATGTGGCCGGAAACAACGGCGTACAGGTTGGCGCGGCGGCGGTTCGGACCGGCTCGATCGGTGCCCAGGTCAACCTGAGCCCCGGCCAGGTGGCCTCGACCGTGATCCACTCGGTCGACCCCGGCGTCTTCGACCCGAACACCTGCAAGCCCACCCCGGTGCGCGGCTACCGGATCTACGCGCCGGACGACCTCGCGTCGATGTACATCGCGCTGCCCGGCGGCGGCGAGGGCTGCGCCGGCACCACCCCGGACCCGCAGCTGAGCGTGGCCACCATCACGGCCGGCCCCGGTAACCCCGACCAGCCGTGACCGAATCGAACTACGAAATGCCGGCTGGTAGGCGGACGGTGATGGACAGGCCGCCGTCGGCGATGGCCTCGGCGTAGAGCTGGCCGCCGTGCGCGGACACCACTGCCCGGACAATGGACAGGCCGAGACCGGTACCGGTCTTCGCGGTGCGGTCGACGCCGCCGCGGCGAAACGGCTCGAACAGTTCGGTGACCCGGTCGGTGGGCAGCAGGTGGCCGGAGGAGGCGACCCGCAGCTCCGACCACTCCCCCGTGCCGGGCTCGGTGTGGACATCGATCCAGCCGCCGGGCACGTTGTGCCGCACCGCGTTCTCCAGCAGGTTGCCGGCGACCCGTTCCAGCAGGGCGGGATCGCCGACCGCATAGGCGGGCGCGGTGTGGAAGACCGGGCTCAGGCCCCGCTCGGCCGCGTCCGGCCGCACCGACTGCCAGGCGGCGGCGACCAGTGCGGCGAGGTCGACCGGTTCGCGGATGCCCAGTCCGGTGCCGTCGGTGCGGGCCAGCAGCAACAGTGCCTCGACGAGCTGGCCGGCACGCAGCGCGGCCCGGCTCACCACGGCCGACATCCGACGCAGCTCGGCCACGTCGGCCTCCTCGTCGGCGAGGGTGACGTCCAGTTCGGTGCGGATCACCGACAGCGGGGTGCGCAGCTCGTGACTGGCGTTGGCGACGAAGCGGCGCTGCGCCTCGAAGGTGGCCTGCAACCGATCGAGCATGGCGTCGAAGGTGTCGGCGAGTTCGGCGACCTCGTCGCGTGGGCCGCGCAGCGCGATCCGTTCACCGAGCGATTCGGCCGAGAGCCGGCGCGCGGTCGCGGTGACCTCCTGGAGTGGCCGCAGCAGCCGGCCGGTCAGCGTCCAGGCGAGGACGGCGGCGGCCAGCACCACACACAGGAACGCGATCGACCCGGCCTGCAACACCCGCTCCCGCGCGTAGTCCTGAAGGCTCTCGGCCAGTTGCTCGGACGGGATGTCCA
>CAJCJE010000069.1 GCA_903970565.1 Candidatus Melainabacteria bacterium
AATCTCGGGGTCGGCATGGTTGCCGTCGTCGCACCGGAGTACGCAGAAGCTGCAATCCTCGCGCTGGGGGCCCGCGACGTCCCGTGCTGGCCCCTCGGCACCGTCGTCGAAGGGACCGGCACGGTGATCATGTCGGGGGAATACGCGAACTGCCCGTTCTGAAGTCCCGGTTCAGCGGGACTTGCCGACCCAGCTCTCTTCGTCCTCTAGGTCGTCGTCGACGTAGGGATCGCCACCCTCGTCGGGCTTGCTGTAGCCGGGATCGGCATGGCCGAGTTCCCGCTGCAGTGCCGTGAAGTCGGTGCTCTGAGAGCTGTACTTGAGCTCCCGGGCCACTTTTTGCTGCTTTGCCTTAGCACGGCCGCGCCCCATGGCTCGACCCCCTCGCTCGCACGGTCATCCGGGGCGGAGCCGCTAGGGATGACCGGCCCGGGAATCGGTTGTCAATATCGTGATTCCGAGAGTACATCGTTCGGGGGCGCTCGGTGCACACCGCCCATAGATGGCGGGCGCCGGTGGCGTGGGAGATCTTCGACCCTGCCGAGATGCCGCACTGCTGCTACTGGCCGTGTATCGCCGGACACGAGCGGTACGGAAAATACCTCCTAAGACCCCTTCGTGACCTTATTGTTATCAATAGTCAGACACTTCACAGGATCTCGACAAGAAGTTGCATAGGAAACTGGTGCATACTTCCTACGACGTCGCAACGGGATGCGCGTTACAAATATCCAGGAAGGGGGCGAGGGTCAATGACCAATCCTCGTCAACGTACAGAGTCTGAGCCGCTACTGACTCCGTCAGAGGTGGCGACGCTGTTCCGAGTCGACCCCAAGACGGTTACTCGGTGGGCGAAGGCTGGCAAGCTGACTTCGATTCGTACTCTCGGCGGTCACCGCCGGTACCGGGAGTCCGAAGTCCGCTCGCTGCTCGAAGGCAACACGAACACCCCTGCCGAGGTGTAAACACCGAAGCTCGAGGCTACAGCGCCGTAACTCCCGCCGGGAGTTACGGCGCTGAGTTTTTTCCCGAAGTTGTTCAGCACCGGCTCCCAGCCCGCGCTATGGCGTGGATCACGGGTATGCGGTTCAATCCAGGACGTGACCGCTCCGTCCTACGCCAGTGGCCCATCGGCCGTCCCGCTGCTCGGCGACACCGTCGGCGGCAACCTCGCACGCACCGCAGCACGCTTTCCCGACCGCGAGGCGGTGGTCGAGTGCGCCACCGGGCGCCGACTGACCTATCGCGCACTCGACACCGCCGTGGACGAGCTGGCCCGCGGGCTGCTGGCCCACGGCATCGCGGCCGGCGACCGGGTCGGCATCTGGGCCCCGAACTGCATCGACTGGATCCTGGTGCAGTACGCCACCGCCCGGATCGGTGCGATCCTGGTGAACATCAACCCGGCCTACCGCAGCCACGAGCTGTCGTTCGTCCTCGCCCAGTCCGGTACGAAGATGCTGTTCGCCGCGGTCGAGCACAAGGGCAGTGACTACCGGGCGATGGTCGCCGAGGTGCGCGACCGCTGCCCCGACCTGACCGAGGCGATCTTCCTCGGCGAGCCCGCCTGGGCCGGCCTGGTCGCCGACGGAGCGCAGGTCTCCGACACCGACGTCGCCCGGGCCGATGCCGGCCTGGACGCCGACGATCCGATCAACATCCAGTACACGTCCGGGACGACGGGGTTTCCCAAGGGCGCGACGCTCAGCCACCACAACCTGCTCAACAACGGCTTCTTCGTCGGCGAGGGGTGTCGCTACACCGAGGCCGACCGGATCTGCGTGCCGGTGCCGTTCTACCACTGCTTCGGCATGGTCATGGGCAATCTCGCCGCCACGTCGCACGGCGCGTGCATCGTGATCCCGGCTCCGGGCTTCGATCCGGCCGCGACCCTGCGGGCCGTGCAGGACGAACGCTGCACCTCGCTGTACGGCGTCCCGACGATGTTCATCGCCGAGCTCGCGCTGGCCGACTTCGCCGATTACGACCTGTCCACGCTGCGCACCGGCATCATGGCCGGTTCGACGTGCCCGGTGGAGGTGATGAAGCGGGTCATCGCCGAGATGCACATGAGTGAGGTGACCATCGCCTACGGCATGACCGAGACGTCCCCGGTGTCGACCCAGACGAGTTCCGACGACTCCCTGGACCGGCGGACGTCCACGGTCGGGCAGGTGCACCCGCACCTCGAGTCCAAGGTGATCGACCCGGTGACCGGGCTAGTGCTGCCGAGGGGTCGGACCGGCGAACTGTGCACCCGCGGCTACTCGGTGATGCGCGGGTACTGGGAGCAGCCGGACAAGACCGCCGAGGTGCTGATCAACGGCTGGATGCACACCGGCGACCTCGCCGTGATGGACGACGAGGGCTACCTGAACATCGTCGGCCGCAGCAAGGACCTGGTCATCCGCGGCGGGGAGAACATCTACCCGCGCGAGGTCGAGGAGTTCCTCTACACCCATCCCGACATCGAGGACGTGCAGGTCATCGGGGTCCCGGACCCGAAGTACGGCGAGGAGCTGATGGCCTGGGTGCGGCTGCGCGAGGGGGCGGAACCCCTGACGCCGCAGGCGGTCCGGGCCTTCTGCGACGGGCGGCTGGCGCACTACAAGATCCCGCGCTACGTGCAC
>CAJCJE010000070.1 GCA_903970565.1 Candidatus Melainabacteria bacterium
TGCGACACACCGCGCTTGATCTGAGTATGCTGGCCCGCGCGCACGCCGACATGCTGGCCAGCACCGACGCCGCCCCGATCGTGCAGGCCCGCGCCAACCGGCACTTCCACGAGCGGCTGTGGGCGGCCAGCCACAGCAACACCCTCATCGACCTGCTCGACCGGCTGCACGTACACCTGCACCGGTATCCGGAGACCACGCTGAACTATCCGGGTCGCTGGGACGAGGTGCTCGACGAGCACACCCGGTTGCTCGCCGCGATCCAGGAACACCGCGCCGACGACGCGGCCACTATCGCCGCCACGCACATGACCGCCGCGCGGGACATCCGGCTGAAGATGTACGCCGAACAGGATGTCCCCGGTTGAGGCCGCTGACTTCTCCTCCCGCGCGGCACTTTCCGCTGATCGGTCCACGGATCGTCCACAGTGGAGGTTGAGTGGCTGTTCCGCCGCGCTGACCCCGACGCCGGGGCCGGCATCTACTGCGTGTGGCGGAATACGACTCGTCCGGTCATCAGCAAGATTGATTCGGACCACTGGAAGTTCTGGCCAACGGGTTCGGGATCGACCAGGCTGGAGTCGCGGCTGACTCGTCGCGGTTTCGCGGTTTCGTCAAGGAGGACGAGAACATGGCCACTGACACCGCAACCCTGGCCGCGCGGCTGGACCGGTTACCGGTCGGTCGGTTCCACCGGCAGGTGCTGCTCGCCCTCGCCGTGGTCTTCTTCTTCGAACTGGCCGACCTGAACACCTTCTCCTACGTCGGGGCCACCCTGGAGAAGAACACCGGCATGAGCACCGGCACCTTCGCGGTGATCACCTCCGCGTCCTTCGCCGGCATGTTCATTGGCGCGGTGTTCGGCGGCCGGTTCGCCGACGCGCTGGGCCGGCAGCGGGCCCTGGTCGTCTCGGTCATCGCCTTCTCGGTGTGCTCGCTGGCCAACGCGGGAGCCTGGAACGACGCCTCGATCGGCGTCGCCCGCTTCCTGACCGGCGTCGGCCTCTCCGCGATGACCGTCGCCGCGACCACCTACATCTCCGAGGTGATGCCCTCGGAGCGACGCGGCCGGATGCAGGCCGGCGTGATCGCCATCGGTCTGGTCGGCATCCCGGCGATGACCTTCTTCTCCCGGGCGGTCGCCCCGCTGAGTCCGAACAGCTGGCGCTGGGTGTTCGTGTTCGGCGCGATCGGTCTGATCGTGCTACCGCTGATCACGCGGCTGCCGGAGAGCCCCCGCTGGCTGGCCGGGCACGGTCGCGCCGCCGAGGCCGACCTGATCGTCAGCCGCCTGGAAGGACAGCTCGTCGCGCAGGTCGGGGACCTGCCCGAGGCGGTGCCCGTGGTCGAGGCCGCGCCGCGCAGGGTCCGCTACCGCGATCTGTTCGCCGGCCGGCTCGGGAAGCGGACGATGATGCTCATCGTGGTCTGGGTGTTCCAGACGCTGGGCTTCTACGGGTTCAGCACCTGGGTGCCGAGCCTGCTCGTGCAGCACGGGTTCAGCCTCACCAAGAGCCTGTCGTTCATCGCGCTGACCACCCTCGGCGCGGTCCCCGGCGCGCTGCTGGCCTGGGCGATCTCCGACCGGTTCGGCCGCAAGATCCCGATCGTCTGTGTCGCGATCGGCATCGCCGCCTGCGGCCTGGCCTACGGACTGACCTTCAACGCGGTCGCCATCGTGGTGTTCGGCTTCTGCGTGAACGCGCTGCTCCAGACCTTCGCCGCGCTGCTCTACGCCTACACCCCCGAACTGTTCCCGACCGCGCGGCGCAACTCCGGCAACGGCCTGGCCTACGGCACCGGCCGACTGGCCAACATCGCCGGCTCGCTCATCGTGGCCTCGATCTTCGGCTCCTTCGGCTACCAGCCGGTCTTCGTCTACATCGCGGCCTGCTGGGTGGTCGTCGCGGTCACCGTGGCCGTGTTCGGCCCGAGCACCGGGATGCGGCATCTGGAAACCCTCAACGACGTCCCGGTCGCCGCCCTCGACCCGGACGCCGCGCGCGGCACCGGTCTGGCGGAGGTTGGCTGATTCCCTCGATATTCTTATGCTGACCTGCGGTAATCAAGTTTGCGCCGTCCGAGGGCACGATCTGCCCCCTCGGCTCCGTAAACTTGAGGCTGGGGTGCCCGGAAACCTGAGTCCGGCCCGGTACGAGCAGGAGGTGACGGGTGACCGCGGATGAACGCCGGTTCGAGGTTCTGCGCGCGATCGTCGCCGACTACGTGTCCAACCAGGAGCCGGTCGGGTCCAAGGCGCTCGTCGAACGGCACAACCTCGGCGTGTCCAGCGCGACCGTGCGCAACGACATGGCCGCCCTCGAGGAGGACGGCTACATCGCCCAGCCGCACACCAGTGCCGGGCGAATCCCGACCGACAAGGGCTATCGGCTGTTCGTCGACCAGCTCTCCGAGGTCAAACCGCTCTCGCAGGCCGAGCGCAAGGCCATCCAGATCTTCCTCGACGGCGCCATCGACCTCGACGACGTGCTGCGCCGCAGCGTCCGACTGCTCGCCCAGTTGACCAGGCAGGTCGCGGTCGTGCAGTACCCGACGCTGTCCCGCTCCACCATCCGGCACATCGAAGTGGTGCTCATCACACCGGCTCGGTTGATGCTGGTGCTGATCACCGACACCGGTCGAGTCGACCAGCGCATGGTCGACCTCGGCGACGTGTTCACCGACGAGTCGGTGGCCCGGCTGCGGTCGGTGCTCAACTCGACGATGGTCGGAGAACGGCTCGCCGAGGCCTCGGCGAAGGTCGCCGAACTGCCGGAGAAGGCACCGAACGAACTGCGCGACGTGATGACGCGGGTCTGCTCGGTGCTGATCGAATCGCTCGTCGAACACCCCGAGGAGCGCCTGGTACTGGGCGGCACCGCCAATCTCACCCGTAACGTCGCGGATTTTCCCGGTTCGCTGCGTCAGGTGTTGGAAGCGCTGGAGGAACAGGTGATCGTGCTGAAGCTGCTCGCCGCGGCGCGCGACTCCGGCACGGTCACGGTGCACATCGGCGAGGAGAACGAGGCCCACGAGATGCGCAGCACCTCGGTGGTCTCGGTCGGCTACGGCAGCGGCGCGACCGTGCTCGGCGGGATGGGAGTGCTCGGGCCGACCCGGATGGACTATCCGGGAAACATCGCCGCCGTTCGGGCGGTTGCAAACTATGTAGGGGACATCCTCGCCGGTCAGTGACACTGGTCGACGAGACGGACGGTTGCAGAGGGCACAACGACAGCGGCCGCGAACGGGACGAACCGCGCGCGGTAGGAGGAGTCGGAAACGGTGGCGAGGGATTACTACGGCACGCTCGGAGTGGCCAAGGACGCCACTCCGGAACAGCTCAAGCGCGCCTATCGGAAGCTGGCCCGCGAGCTGCACCCGGACGTGAACCCGGATGCCGAGGCGCAGAGCCGCTTCCGTGAGGTCACGGCCGCCTACGAAGTCCTGTCCGACCCGAAGAAACGGCAGGTCGTCGACCTCGGTGGCGACCCGCTCGGCAGCGGCGGCGGTGGGGGCGGTGGCCGCGACCCGTTCGCCGGGTTCGGCCTCGGCGACATCATGGACGCCTTCTTCGGCGCCACCGGCGGCGGCTCCGGCCGCGGCCCGCGCAGCCGGGTGCAGGCCGGTTCGGACGCGCTGATCCGGCTCACCCTCACCCTGGAGGAGTGCTTCACCGGAGTCAGCCGCGAACTGACCGTGGACACCGCGATCCTCTGCGAGCTGTGCGTCGGCGAGGGCACCAGGGAGGGCAGCTCACCGCAGGTCTGCGACACCTGCGGCGGACGCGGCGAGATCCAGTCCGTGCAGCGCTCCTTCCTCGGCCAGGTGGTCACCGCCCGGCCCTGCCCGGTCTGCCACGGCCTCGGCGAGGTCATCCCGGACCCGTGCCCGAAGTGCACCGGCGAGGGTCGGGTCCGCTCCCGGCGCACCATCACCGTGAAGGTGCCGGCCGGGGTCGCCGACGGCGTCCGGGTCCGGCACGCCGGCCAGGGCGAGGTCGGCCCCGGCGGTGGCCCGGCTGGTGACCTCTACGTCGAGGTCGAGGAGCTGGCGCACGACGTGTTCGAGCGGGACGGCGCCGACCTGCACTGCACCGTGCACCTGCCGATGACCTCCGCGGCGCTGGGCGCGGTGCTGCCGCTGGAGACCCTGGACGGCACCGAGGACCTGCCGATCGAGGCCGGTATCCAGCCGGACACCGAACTCGTGCTCAATGGCCGGGGCCTGCCGAGGCTGCGGTCCTCCGGTCGCATCGACGGTCGCGGCGATCTGCACATCCACCTCGATGTGGAGATCCCGACCAAGCTCGACGAACGGCAGATCGAACTGCTGCGCGAACTGGCCACGCTGCGTGGCGAGGAACAGCCCGCGCTGGCCACCAACGGACGCGGCGGCCTGTTCTCCCGGTTGCGGTCCCGGCACGGCCGGTGACCTCGCTCCCGGTTTTCCTCCTCGACCAGCTGCCCGGCTCGGACGGATTCGTGCTGGACGGGCCGGAGGGCCGGCACGCGGCCTCGGCCCGCCGGCTACGGCCGGGCGAGCAGCTGGTCGTCTCCGACGGCCGGGGCGGCCTGGCCACCTGCCGGGTCGAACACGCCGAACGGGACACGGTGGCGTTGACCGTGCTGCGCCGCGAGACGCGGCCACTGCCCGAGCTGACCGTGTCGTTGGCCCAGGCGCTGATCAAGGGTGATCGCGGTGAACTCGCCGTCGAGCTGGCCACCGAGGCCGGCGTCGACCGCGTGCTGCCCTGGCAGGCGCAACGCTGCATCGCCCGCTGGGAGGACGGTCCACGCGGCGCCAAGGCACACGCCCGCTGGCAGAGCACGGCGCGGGAGGCGGCCAAACAGGCCCGTCGGGCCTGGTGCCCCGACGTCACCGCGCCGATGAGCACCGAAGCCCTGGCCGAGCGGGTCGGCACCGCCGCGCTCGCCCTGGTGCTGCACGAATCGGCCGGGCGGCGGCTGACCGAGGTGCCGTTGCCGGTCCGGGGCGAGCTGCTGCTGGTGGTCGGTCCGGAGGGCGGGATCAGCGATACGGAACTGGCGGTTCTCGTCGAGGCTGGTGCCACGGCCGTGAA
>CAJCJE010000071.1 GCA_903970565.1 Candidatus Melainabacteria bacterium
CGACAACCGCGAGGATCACGCTGATCAGCACCACATGGCCCCAGCCGAACAGCCCGTCGTAGAGGGTGGCCAGGAGATTGAACGCGAACGCCGTCCAGCCGGCCGCGATGCCGACCAGCAGCACGGTGACCAGCGCCGAGCCGACCCGGCCGAGGATGGAACGGGTCAGCAGCGCGTGTGTCTGGCCGGTCGTCGAACCGAGGTAGGCGGCGGGCAGCGCGTAGATCAGGTAGGCGATGGCACCGATCGCGCCGGCCGCTATCGCTTTCCACAGCGAATAACCGTCGTCATGATATTGGAATCCGAGAAAAAGATAGGTGAACCCGGCGGCCAGGGTGATCCACAGCGACAGGAAGTGATAGCGGGATCGCCGTTGCGTCAAAGGAACCACTCCGGTACTGCTAGTGGAGTAATCGTGGTCGACGCTCTGTTCCAATGCGGACGAAGACTGGGCGCGCTCGGTGGTGTTCACATTTTTCTCGCTTCGCTCGCGGTTGCCCGAACAGCTTAGAAGGAAAAGCTCTCGCGCAAACTACGGCCACCTCGGGCCGTTGCCTACGCTGCCTTGCCTGCGGCATGGCGACTTTCGCACTCGGTGACGCGGGTGACCGACCTGATCGGACGGTAGGTTAGCGATCCGCCCCGCTCTCGGTCACGGTGGCCCACTCCAGTGCGGCCACTGGTCCGGTCGGGACAGGCGTTACCGACACAATGACTGTCAGGTCTGGAAAAAATACGAGGGACGCGCCTGGCGAGAAATCGGGAAATGCGGCCGACGGGCCGGACGCAATCCTCCGGCGCAATCCTCCGGCGCGCCGTCCGGGGTGCGGAATTTCCGGCCGTCAGTGGTGATCCGGGCGCCGGTCGATGCCTCGGCCGGGTTTGCCGTGCTCGGCCGTGATATTGCTGGCCGCCGCGCGGACCAGGTTGGCTTCCAGCCGTTCCAGCAGTTTCCTGGTCTCGGTGCGCTCGGCGTCGGTGAAGCCCTCCAGGCAGAGTTGGTCGAGTTGCGGCCAGAGCGCCTCGACCTGTTCGCGCAGGGCCTGACTGGCCTGTGTCGGTTCGACGAGGACCGCGCGCCGGTCGGTCGGACAGGGCCTTCGGCGGACGAACCCGGCCCGTTCCAGGCGTTTCACCGACCTGGTCATGGTTGCCGCGTCCGAGTCGAGCAGTCGGATCAGGTCCACCTGGCGCTGCGGGCCGTTCTCCCACAGGTGCATCATCACCAGTTCCTGGCCGGTGTACAGGCCGGACCGGCGCAGCAGTTGGCCGGCGAGCATGTGGTGCAGTCGGGCCACCCGGATGATGGCGTGACTGATCGGGCCGCCGCTGGCTCCGGCGAGCAGGGGGACCGAGAGGCAGTCGGCCACGCCGGTCGGAGTGCTCGGCAGCGGACTCATGGCTTCGCCTCCTCGCGGCGCGCCGGATGGCACGGAAAGATGCCTGTCCAGGCAGCATACTGTCGAAATTGGCGCCTGACCGGTCCGAAGCTGGCGAATGCCCAGCTCGTCACGTGTGACCCAGGGCACATTTTGCCGATCGGGGAACGGTTGGGGTCAATTACTTGTTCGAACAGGTAATGGACCGGACGCGGTGCTGCGCGGCACCGCGTCCGATCCGATCGACCCGGCTACCCCGGTCGGCGAACCGGCGGTTTCGGTGGTTCGGTGGCGACGGGCAACCAGGTGATCCCGAACCAGAGCACCGAGCCGCACCACCCCGAGTCGCATCGCCCCCGAGTCACATCGCCGCCGGTCACGCCGTCCACGGAGGAGCAGTAAGATGAAAGCCGTTCTTGTCAGCAGTTTCGGCGGCCCCGAGGTACTGCACGAGGCCGAAGTGGACAAGCCGGCTCCCGGCGCCGGCCAGGTCCGCCTGGCCATCAGGCGGGTCGGCGTGAACCCGTTCGACGCCAAGCTCCGGTCCGGTGTGATGGAGGCCGCTTTCCACACCGAGCTGCCGACGATCCTCGGCATGGAGGTGGCCGGTGTGGTCGACGCGCTCGGCGAGGGTGTGACCGACCTCAAGGTCGGCGACGAGGTACTCGGCTGGAGCGACACCGGTGCCTATGCCGAATACGCGCTGGCCGGCCCCTCGCTGCTGGTCAAGCCGGCCGGCCTCGACTGGGACGTGGCCGCGGCCCTGCCGGTCGCCGCCGAGACCTCGCTGCGGGTACTGCACCTGCTCGGTGTCGCCAGCGGCGAAACCCTGCTCATCCACGGCGCCAGCGGCGCGGTCGGCGCGATGGCCGCGCAGTTGGCGGTGGCGCGCGGGGTGACCGTGATCGGTACCGCGAGCGCGGCCAACCAGGACTACCTGACCTCGCTCGGCGTGACGCCGACGACCTACGGCGACGGCCTGGTCGAGCGGGTGCGCGCGCTGGCACCCAACGGCGTGGACGCGGTGTTCGACACCGCGGGCAGGGGCGCGCTGCCGGACTCGATCGAGTTGCGCGGCGGCACCGAGCGGATCGTCACCATCGCCGACCAGGCCGCGCAGTCCCTCGGCATTCCCTTCTCCAGTGGCACCGCGGCCGACCGCTCGATTCCCGAACTTGCCGCCGTCGCCGACCAGGTGCTCAGCGGCAAGGTGGTGGTCACCGTCGCGGCGACCTACCCGCTGGCCGAGGCGGCTCGGGCGCACACGGTGATCGACTCCGGACATGCCGGCGGCAAGCTCGTGCTCACCGTTTCCCGAACCGGGTGAGTCCGCTCGCGGAATCCGGGCCAGCTATTCCTACCAGCACATTTTCGCAGTTCCCACCCCTTGAGGAGAGTGACGCGTGAGCGACGACGAGACGCCCGAGATCAGCACCAAGCAGGAGTTCGACGACTGGAACAACACGGTCATCGCCGATTTCCACGCCAACGGCGGCCAGGCCACCGGCCAGTTCGCGGGCGTCCCACTGCTGCTGTTGCACAACAAGGGCGCCCGCAGCGGCAAGCTCAGGGTCAGTCCGATGGTGTACCTGCGCGACGGTGAGCGCTATCTCGTGTTCGCTTCCAAGGGCGGCGCGGACACCAACCCGGCCTGGTACCACAATCTAGTGGCCGCGCCGACCGCGCGGATCGAGGTCGGCACCGAGGCCTTCGACGTCGCGGTCGAGGAACTGCACGGTGAGGAGCGTGACCGGCTCTACGCCAAGCAGGCCGCCATCATGCCGAACTTCGCCGAGTACCAGGCCAAGACCACGCGCGTCATCCCGGTCGTCGCACTGACCAGGATCTGAGTCGACCGGAAGCCGAGTCGACCGGAAACCGACGGGTATTCGGACAGCGGCGGCGCCGGGGAGCATTCCCGGCGCCGCCGCTCATTCGTCGGCGCCGAGGCACAACGGATTCGGCTTACGGATTCGGCGTGCTGGCAAGGACGTTCATCGCATCGGCCCGGGTGGGCTCAGTGCTCGGTGACCCGTCCGTCGGCGACCTCAAGGTGCCGGTTGGTGTGCACCGCCGCCAGCATCCGCCGGTCGTGGGTGACCAACAACAGGGTGCCGGCGTAGTTCTCCAACGCCGATTCCAGCTGTTCGATGGCCGGCAGGTCCAGATGGTTGGTCGGCTCGTCGAGTACCAGCAGGTTCACCCCGCGCGCCTGCAACAGCGCCAGCGCCGCCCTGGTCCGTTCGCCGGGAGACAGGCTCGCCGCCGGCCGCAGCACGTGCGCGGCGGTCAACCCGAACTTGGCCAGCAGGGTGCGCACCTCGGCAGTTGGCCAGTCCGCCACCTCCGCGCCGAACGCCTCCAGCAGCGGCACGTCGCCGAGGAACAGCGCTCGCGCCTGGTCGACCTCGCCGACGGCCACCCCGGCGCCGAGATGACCCTGTCCCTCGTCGGGTTGCAGCCGCCCCAGCAGCGCGGCCAGCAGCGTCGACTTGCCGGCGCCGTTCGCGCCGGTGATCGCGACCCGGTCCGCCCAGTCGATCTGTAGATCGACCGGACCGAGGGTGAACGAGCCACGGTGGACCACCACCCCGCGCAGGGTGGCCACCACCGCACCGGCCCTCGGCGCGGCGGCGATCTCCATCCGCAGCTCCCACTCCTTGCGGGGCTCCTCGACCACGTCGAGGCGTTCGATCATCCGCTGGGTCTGCCTGGCCTTCGCCGCCTGCTTCTCACTGGACTCCGCACGGTGCTTGCGGCCGATCTTGTCGTTGTCGGTGGACTTCCGTCGCGCGTTGCGGACGCCCTTGTCCATCCAGGTGCGCTGCATCTGCGCCCTGGCCAGCAGGGACGACCGGTTGCCGTCGTACTCCTCGTACTCCTCGCGGGCATGGCGCCGGGCGACCTCGCGCTCGTGCAGATAGGCGTCGTACCCGCCGCCGTAGGCGCGCACCTGCTGCTGGGCGAGGTCCAGTTCCAGTACCGAGGTCACGGTCCTGGCCAGGAACTCCCGATCGTGACTGACCAGGACCGTCCCGACGCGAAGACCGGTGACGAACCTCTCCAGCCGATCCAACCCGGCCAGGTCGAGATCATTGGTCGGCTCGTCGAGCAGGAAGATGTCGTAGCGGCTCAGCAGCATCGACACCAGGCCGGCCCGCGCCGCCTGGCCACCGGACAGCGAGCGCATCGGCGCGCCGAGGTCGACGGTCAGCCCGACGTCCTCGGCGGCCTCCTCGGTCCGTTCGAGGAGATCGGCGCCACCCAGTGCCAACCACCGCTCCAACGCGGTCGCGTATCGGTCGTCGGCACCCGGCTCGCCATTGGTCAGGGCCTCGGTCGCGGCGTCCAGTTCCGACTGTGCCGCGCTCACCCCGGTCCGTCTGCTCAGGAACTCCCGCACCGACTCACCTTCACGGCGCTGCTGTTCCTGCGGCAGATGACCGATGTTCGCGCTCGGCGGGCTCAGCCCAACACTGCCCTGCTCGCTTGTGGTCAATCCGGCCAGCATCCGCAACAGGGTCGATTTGCCGGCGCC
>CAJCJE010000072.1 GCA_903970565.1 Candidatus Melainabacteria bacterium
GCCCGGTCCTCGGTCTCGCTGACCAGCACGGTGTCCAGGGACATTCCGTGGTCGCGCAGGGCAGTCAGCACGCTGCCCAGCCAGGGCTGCCCGTCCAGCGCGGCCGGCACCACGGCCAGCCAGGTGCCCTCGGGCACGGTCTGCCGTTCCCGCATCGACTGCCAGCGGACCCGGTAGCACAGGTCGTCGATGGTCTGCTGCTGGTTGTGCTGGTCGCGCCACGCCGACAGCGCCGGCAGTACCTCGCTCAACGGGGCCTGGGCATCGACGCCGAGCCGCTCGGACAGCTCGCCGGCCTCCACCAGGCTCCAGAACTGGGCCGACACCGCGTCGGTCGCGGAGGCGTCGGCGGCTGCGGCCGGGGTGCCCAACGTCGGCCAGTAGCGGTCGCGCTGGAAGGGGTAGGGCGGCAGTTCCACCCGCCGCCCGACCAGTCCGAAGTCCACCGCGACGCCCCGGACGTAGACCTCCCCGACCGAGCGCAGGAACCGGGCCAGCGAGCCTTCGTTGCGCCGCGTGGACCCGATGACCGCCGGTTCGACGTCCAGTTCGAGTTCGTCCACGGTCTCCTGGATGGCCATCCCCAGTACCGGCCGGGCGCCGAGTTCGACGAAGACGTCGAACCCTTCGCCGAGCAGTGCCTCGGTGGCCTCGGCGAAGCGCACGCGGTGGCGCAGGTTGCGGTACCAGTACTCGTCGTCCAGGCTCTCGGTATCCAGCCAGCAATTGTCCACAGTGGAGTAGAACGGCACGTTCGCCGGACACGGCTGGAGATCGGCGAGCTGCTGGGCCAGTTCCTCGCGGATGCTCTCGACCTGGCTGGAATGCGAGGCGTAGTCCACCTCGACCCGGCGGGCGCGCACGCCGACCTCCAGGCAGTGCGTCAGGAACTCCTCCAGTGCGACCTGCTCGCCGGCGACCACGACCGTGCCGGGGCCGTTGACCGCGGCCACCGATACCCGACCGGCCCAGGGGGAGAGCAGGTCCTCGGCCGCGTCCGCGCTCACCCAGATCGAGGCCATTCCGCCCTGTCCGGCCAGCGCGGCCAGTGCCTTGCTGCGCAGCGCGACCACCCGCGCCGCCTGGTCCAGGGTCAGTGCGCCGGCGACGTACGCGGCGGCGATCTCACCCTGGGAGTGGCCCACCACGGCGGCCGGCCGCACGCCGTAGGAGCGCCACAGTTGTGCCATCGACACCATGACCGCGAACAGCACCGGCTGCACCACGTCGACCCGCTCCAGCGACGGCGCGTCCGGCACGCCGGCCAGCACCCCGGTCAACGACCAGTCCACATACGGTGCCAGCGCCTCCTCGCAGGCCCGCATACTCCGCGCGAAGACCGGCGCGGACGCCAGCAGTTCCACCGCCATGCCGGTCCACTGCGAACCCTGACCGGGGAAGACGAACACGGTTGTGCCGCCGAGGTCGGCCTGGCCGAGAGTGGTCGACTCGGCCAGTCCACCGGCCGCGAGAGTGCGGAACCCGGCGGTCAGCTCCTCCCGGCTCGTGCCGACGACCACGGCGCGGTACTCCAGCTTGGCCCGCGCGTTGAGCAGCGAGAACGCCATGTCACCGAGGCTGGTGTCGGGCTCGCCGAGCACGGGCACCAGGCCGGTGGCCTGATCCCGCAGGGCCGCGACGGAGCGCGCGGACAGCACGAACGGCAGCGGACCGTCCGAGTCGGGCGTGGGCTCGACGGTGTCCTCGACCGGCGGCTGCTCCAGGATGACGTGCGCGTTGGTGCCGCTCATGCCGAAGGAGGACACCGCGCCCCGGCGCGGATGGCCGTTGCGTTCCCACGGCCGCGATTCGGTGAGCAGCCGCACCGCGCCCGCCGACCATTCCACGTACGGGGACGGCTGCTCCGCGTGCAGGGTCTTGGGCAGTTGGGCGTGCCGCAGCGCCTGCACGATCTTGATCACTCCGGCGACCCCGGCCGCGGCCTGCGGGTGACCGATGTTGGACTTGATCGAGCCGAGCCAGAGCGGGTTGTCCTCGGTGTGGTCGGCGCCGTAGGTGGCCAGCAGGGCCTGTGCCTCGATCGGGTCACCGAGAGTGGTACCGGTGCCGTGCGCCTCCACGATGTCCACTTCGGACGGCGTGATGCCGGCATTGCCGAGGGCGCGCCGGATCACCCGCTGCTGGGAGGGCCCGTTCGGCGCGGTCAGGCCGTTGGAGGCGCCGTCGGAGTTCACCGCGCTGCCGCGCACGATGGCCAGCACCCGGTGGCCGTTGCGCCGGGCGTCGGACAGGCGTTCCAGCACCAGGGTGCCCACGCCCTCGCCCCAGCTGGCGCCGTCGGCGTCCGCGGAGAACGCCTTGCTGCGACCGTCGGCGGCCAGGGCCCGCTGCCGGCTGAACTCGATCAGCGAGCCGGGAGTGGCCATCACGGTCACCCCACCGGCCAGCGCGAGGGAGCAGTCCCCCTGGCGCAGCGAGTGGCAGGCCCAGTGCAGCGCCACCAGCGAGGAGGAGCACGCGGTGTCCACGGTGACCGCCGGGCCCTCCAGACCGAGGGTGTAGGCGATCCGGCCGGACAGCACGCTCGGCGAGTTGCCGGTGCCGAGGAAGCCCTCGAAACTGTCCTTCGCCGAGAGCAGGAGCGTGGTGTAGTCCTGATAGGTCACGCCGGCGAACACGCCGGTCTGGCTGCCGCGCAGGGATTCCGGGTCGATGCCGGCGCGTTCCAGTGCTTCCCAGGAGGTTTCCAGCAGCAGCCGCTGCTGCGGGTCCATCGCGATGGCCTCACGTGGCGAGATGCCGAAGAAGCCGGGGTCGAAGTAGCTCGCCTCGTGCAGGAAGCCGCCTTCCCTGGTGTAGCACTTGCCGGCCGCGTCCGGGTCCGGGTCGTAGAGGTTCTCCAGGTCCCAGCCTCGGTCGGTGGGCAGCGTGGTGATGGCGTCGGTGCCGGACACCACCAGGTCCCACAGCTGGCCGGGCGAGGAGATCCCGCCGGGGTAGCGGCAGGCCATGCCGACGATCACCACCGGGTCGGCCGCGTCGGCGACCACCGGGGTGGTCGTGACCGGGACGCCGCCGTGGTCGCCGGTCAGTTCGGCCCTGAGCTGCCGGGCCAGCGCGCGGGGGGTCGGGTAGTCGAAGATCAGCGTGGCCGGCAGCCGCAACCCGAGGGTCGTGGTGAGCGCGTTGCGCAGTTCGATCGCGGTCAGCGAGGTGAAGCCGAGATCGGTGAAGGCCCGCTTGGCCTCGATCTCACGGACGTTGTCGTAGCCGAGGACGACGGCGGCCTGTTCCAGTACCACCGCGAGCAGTGCCTCCTCCTGATCAGCCTGATCGGCGCCGTCTGCTCCGTCGGCTCCGTCCTCATGGGAGGTCTGCGGGGTCAGTTCGGCCGGGGTCGCGGCGACCTCGCGCCGGCTCGGCTGGAGAACCGGCGCGGCGGCCGGCTCGGCCGGGGCCGGGACGGTGGTCACCGGAACGGCACGCAGGACCAGGGATTCCGCGGTGAACACCGGCCGCCCCCGCACGTCGGCGGCCTGCACGTGGAAGCAGCGGGCCCGACCGGTCGGCGCGAGCCGGACCCGCAGCGCGGTCGCGCCGGTCGCGGTCACGCTCACCCCGTTCCACGCATACGGCAGCGCGCTTTCCTGCTCTCCCTCGCCCTCGGTGAAGGTGAGCGCGTGCAGCGCCGAGTCCAACAGCGCCGGGTGCAGGCTGAAACCCTTGGCGTCCTCGGTGGGCAGGACGACCTCGGCGTAGAGGTCGGTCCCGACCCGCCAAACCTGGCGCAGGCCCTGGAAGGCCGGGCCGTAGGCGACGCCGCGCTCGGCGAAGCGGTCGTAGACCCCGGCGATCTCCACCGCCTCGGCGCCGGCCGGCGGCCAGACGCTGAAGTCGAACTGTTGGCTGGGGCCGGTTCCCAGCAGGATCGCGCTGCCGTGCCGGGTCCACTCCCGCGTGTCGTCCGGGCGGGAGAACACCTCCAGCGCGTGCGCGCCGGCCGCGTCCCGAGCGCCGAGAACCAGCTGTAGTTCGACCTCGCCGTCGAGCACCAGCGGGGCGTGCAGCACGAACTCCTCCACCCGCGCGGCACCGACCTGGTCGCCGGCGAGCACGGCGAGTTCGAGCAGTGCCGTGCCGGGGAACAGAATCCGGCCGTCGACGGT
>CAJCJE010000073.1 GCA_903970565.1 Candidatus Melainabacteria bacterium
CGGGCGCAGATCGAGACCTTGCGCTCGACCGTGTCGGCCTGGCCCTGCTCGTCGAAGGCCATCACCACCACCCCGGCGCCGTAGTCCCGGATCCGGCGGGCCTGGGCCAGGAAGGACTCCTCGCCCTCCTTCAGGCTGATCGAGTTGACCACGCCCTTGCCCTGCACGCACTTGAGCCCGGCTTCCAACGCGCTCCACCGGGAACTGTCGATCATGATCGGGATGCGGGCGACCTCGGGTTCGGTCGCGAT
Source organism: Candidatus Melainabacteria bacterium (assembly GCA_903970565.1). Taxonomy (GTDB): domain Bacteria; phylum Actinomycetota; class Actinomycetes; order Mycobacteriales; family Pseudonocardiaceae; genus CAJCJE01. The sequence continues at coordinate 252 of CAJCJE010000073.1, forward strand.
CAGGTTCAGGAAGGTGGTCATCGCCTGCTCGCTGTCGAGCAGGTCGGCGTCCATGTTCACGTCCAGCAGGTTCGCCCCGCCGCGCACCTGCTCCAGCGCCACGTCGACCGCGGCCTGGTGGTCGTTGCCCTCGATGAGCCGGCGGAACCGCTTGGAGCCGGTCACGTTGGTCCGCTCACCGATCATCACGAACCCGGTGTCCGGGCCGATCTCGAACGGCTCCAGGCCGCTGAACCGGGTGCTCGGCGCGAGTGCGGGCACTGGCCGGGGCGGCAGGCCCCGGACCGCCTCCGCGATCTTCGCGATGTGCGCGGGCGTGGTGCCGCAGCAGCCGCCGGCGATGTTCACCAGGCCCTCGGCGGCGAACTCGCCGAGCAGTCCGCCGGTCTGTTCGGGGGTCTGGTCGTAGCCGCCGAAGGCGTTGGGCAGGCCGGCGTTGGGGTGACTGGCGGTGTAGGTGTTGGCCAGTCGGGACAACTCGACCACGTGCGGGCGCATCTCGGCGGCGCCCAGCGAACAGTTCACCCCGACGACCAGCGGATCGGCGTGCGCGATCGAACTCCAGAACGCCTCGACGGTCTGCCCGGACAGGGTGCGGCCGGACAGGTCGACGATGGTCACCGAGATCCACAGGGGCAGGTGCGGGGCGACCTCGCGGGCGGCGGCTATCGCGGCCTTCGCGTTGAGCGTGTCGAAGATCGTCTCGACCAGCAGCAGGTCGACGCCGCCCTCGGCGAGCGCGCTGATCTGCTCGGCGTAGGCGTCCCGGACCTGGTTGAACGACACGGCGCGATAGGAGGGGTCCTCGACGCGCGGAGACAGGGACAGGGTGACGTTCAGCGGGCCGATCGAACCGGCCACGAACCGCCCGCCCGCCTCGTCGGCCGCCTGCCGGGCCAGGTGCGCGGCGGCCAGGTTCATCTCCGGCACCAGGTGTTGCAGCGCGTAGTCGGACTGGCCGATGCTGGTCGCGGTGAAGGTGTTGGTGCTGGTGATGTCCGCGCCCGCGGCCAGGTACTGCCGGTGCACGTCCAGCACCACGTCGGGTCTGCTCAGGCTCAGCAGGTCCGGGTCGCCGGCGACGTCGTGGGAGTGGTTGCGCAGCGAGTCGATGAGGAAGTCCTCCGGCGCGAGCTTCGCGCCCTGGAACATGGTTCCCCAGGCGCCGTCGAGCACCGCGATCCGCTGATCGAGCAGTTTCCGCAGCGCGGAAATCTGGTCGCCGTGATCCGTCGTGTTTCGCATCCGCGTCCCTCCCAGGGTCTGGGAGGCGCCCTTGCGGTGAAGAACTGGGCCGAGCGTGGCGGACTTTCCAGCCCGTTGCAGCGCCTCTCGACCTCCGTCATTGAATATACCGCAGCCGCTCCGCCCACTGGGAACGCTTCAAGCGGCTCTCGACCGGGCCTTGACCCGCTCCGCTCGAATTCGCTTACGGCACAGCGAGATCTGCCTGATCAGCACGGTGGGCATCCCGGCCCGATGATCGATTGACCGTCCATATTATGGAATCTTCCTCGCGTTTCAGCGGCTGGGTCCGCGTTCTCGCGCTGGCCGCAATGGGCCCGGCGAGAATGAATGTGCCGGCGGGCCGTTCGGGCGCCGAACGGATGAGTTGGAGCGGGGGCCGGCGCGAGCGATTAGGCTCGGCGCCATGACGGATGTCGCCGAGCCGGCGATGCGTACGGCACCGACTCCGAGGTCGAATACGGGACTGAGCATCGGACAGGTGGCCGAACGCACCGAACTGAGCGTGCATGCGCTGCGGTTCTACGAACGCGAGGGCCTGATGACCAGTCCGGTCGGCCGGGACGCCGCTGGTCGCCGGGTGTACACCGAGGACGACGTCCAATGGCTCACCATCTGCAACCGACTGCGCGCTTCCGGTATGCCGCTCACCGCGATCCGGCAGTACGCCGAACTGGTCGGGCAGGGCCCCGGCAACGAACCGGCCCGGCTGGCCCTGCTGCGCGAACACCAGGACCGCGTCGCCACCCGGATTCACGAACTGACCGACTGCTACGACCTGATCAGTGACAAGGTCCGGGTCTACTCCGAACACCTCGCCAACGGTGATGCCGACCGGCTGTGGAACCCCCACCGCTGATTCCCGGCAAAGTAGTCGGCGTCTACATTCCATGCTAGCTTCGGCCCCGTGATCGCGTCGGCCGCGCCCTATCACCACGGCAATCTGCGAGCCGCGCTGCTCGCCGTCGCCGAGCGCAAGCTGGAGTCCTCCGGGGTGTCCGGGCTGTCGCTGCGCGAGGTGGCCAGGGAGGTCGGGGTCAGCCACGGCGCCCCGCGCCAGCACTTCCCGGACAAACAGGCCCTGCTCGACGCCCTGGCCGTCGACGGCCTGCGGCGACTCGGTGAGCGGCTGGACGCCGCACTCGGCAGCGCAACCGGTGACTTCGCGCGGCGGCTGCTCACCTTCGCCAGGATCTACGTGGACTTCGCGACCGGTCATCCGGCCCTGATCGAGCTGATGTTCGCCAGGAAGTACCGCTCGGACGAACCCGCGCTGCTGGCGGCCAACGACGCGGCGTTCGCCGCGCCGACCGCGCTGATCGCCGACGCGCAGGCCACCGGTGAGATCGACGGCCGCGATGATCCGGACCGGGTCGCGATGGCCGTACTGGCCACGTTGCAGGGCCTCGCCGCGCTGGTGACCAGCGGCATGATCGGCAACCGACCGGTGGACGCGGTGATCGACGGCACCATCCAGACCCTGCTGGATGGCCTGCTCCGGCCCGGCTCGTCGGATTCGGTAGGGCAGGTCGGCTGACCGGTACGGTGGGCGGATGACCGCCAGGGTGGAGAAAATCGTCACGTCCGGCACGTTCCACCTCGACGGTGGCGCCTGGGAGGTCGACAACAACGTCTGGCTGATCGGCGACGACGAGCAGGTACTGGTGATCGACGCGGCGCACGACGTCGAGGCCATCGCCACCGCCGTCGGTGACCGGCGGCTGGTCGCGATCGTCTGCACCCACGCGCACGACGATCACGTGAACGCCGCGCCCGCCCTCGCCGACCGCACCGGCGCGCCGATTCTGCTGCACCCGGCGGACCTCGTGCTCTGGCAGCTCACCCACCCCGACCGTCGGCCGGACGGCGAACTCGCCGACGGCCAGCGGCTGTCCGTCGCCGGCACCGAACTCCAGGTGCGGCACACGCCCGGCCACGCGCCGGGCGCGGTCTGCCTGTACGTGCCGAGCCTCGGGGTGGTGTTCAGCGGTGACACCCTGTTCGCCGGCGGCCCCGGCGCGACCGGCCGCTCCTACAGCGACTTCGACACCATCGTCGACTCGATCAGGACCGGTTTGCTGACCCTGCCTCCGGAGACCGTCGTACACACCGGCCACGGCGAGGACACCACAATCGCCACGGAGGTCCCGAACGTCGCAGGCTGATCAGGCCGAAACTCGGATGATCAGTTCGGTGGGCAGTACGACCGTCGGTTCGATCGGTGTGCCGGCGACCAGGCACAGCAGCTGTCTGGCCATCTGCCGGCCGATCTCGGTGATCGGCTGACGGACCGTGGTCAGTGGGGGATCGGTGTAGGCGGCCAGCGCGATGTTGTCGAAGCCGATCACGGCGACATCGTCGGGCACCCGGCGACCCGCCTGCCGCAGCGCCTGGAGCGCACCGTCGGCCATCAGGTCGGAGGCGACGAACACCGCGTCGAGTTCGGGGTCGTCCTCAAGCAGTTGACGCATCGCCGCCGCCCCGGAGTCGACGGTGAAGTCGCCGACCGCCACGATCGATCTTCTGGACAGCCCGCGCAGCGCCTCCCGATAGCCGGTCAGCCGGTCGATGCCGCCGATCATGTCCTGCGGGCCGGCGATGGTGGCGATCCTGGTCCGGCCGGCGGCCAGCAGATGACCGACCGCGGCTGCGGCGCCGCCGACGTTGTCGACCCCGACATAGGGCACCGAGGTCGGCCCGAGCGATCGCTCGTTGCACACCACCGGAATGCCGATCCTGGTCAACGCGGCCGGCAGCGGGTCGGCGCCGTGCAGCGAGGCGAGCATGACGCCGTCAACGTGGTGCTCGGCGATGGACCGCTCGATCCGGGCGTGACTGGCGGGCGATCCGGCCAACAGCAGGACGAGCTGCTTGTCCGCAGCTTCGAGTTCCTGGCTGACGCCGTGGATGACGCCGGGGAAGAACGGGTCGTCGGAGAAGACCCTGGTCGTCGGTTCGGGCAGGACCAGCGCGATGAGGTCGGTCCGCCGGGTGACCAGTGTCCTGGCCGCGTGATTGGGCACGTAGCCGAGTTCGGCGATGGCCCGCTTCACGGATTCCTGGCTGGCGGTGGTCACCGGCAGCCCGTTGACCACCCTGGACACCGTCGCCCTGGACACCCCGGCCCGCGCGGCAACGCTCTCCAGCGTCGGCCGTCGAGACCCGTTCGCGGCCCACTGCATGGTCCCCGCCGTTTCGCCGGCCGTCATCGCGCCGGGTCCGACCGGACCCGTGTGCGGATTGCCCGTGCCGTCCGTTGTCTGTTGCCGGTTCACCAGGTCTCCGTCCCCTTGTCTCTCGTCATCATCATCGTCCGATTTGGGAGCGCTCTTAACGAAAGAAGCCTAATTTGGCGTTTCGAAATGGAACTGTTAACCGTCAATCGCTCGGATGTTGGTTGCTGGGAGCTTCAGTGGGCACCCCCGGCCTTGACAGCTATTTGTGGCCCACACCACTCTTGGTTGCTGAGAGCGCTCTTAGTCAATCCAGGCGGCCGATTCAGGCGACCGGACCAGGAGCCACCTCGCCCGCACCGATGCCGGACACCGTCGTCCCGGCTAGCAAGGGAGAAGTCATGGCTGTTTCCCTGCCGCTGTTGGCTCTGCGCCGACCCGCGTCGGTGTCGCTGCCCGTCATCCGGGCCCTCGTTGTCCGTCCGCTCAGAGCCGGGCGGCTCTGACTTCGTCACCGGCCCGACCACATGGTCGGTGGCCCGACAACCGCATCTGTCCACCTGAACCGGAACCCGGCCTCTCCTCGGAGGTCTCGGAGGACCGTAGAAGCAAGGGAAGCCAGTAATGCCAACACGAAGGAACTTTCTGCGCGCCGCGTTGGGCGCCGCCGTGAGCGTCCCGTTGCTCGGCCGGGCCGCTGTTGCGGGAGCCCAGCCGGCAGTGAGTGCCGCCTCGCCGACCGTGCTGCCGATGACGTTCGTGAACAACACCGGCCTCTACTCGAACTCCTCGATCTGGATGTATGTGGTCGGCACTGACCCCAGCGGCCAACAGGCCTATGTCACCGCCGACGGTACGCTGGTTCCGGTCAGCGCGTCGTTGAACGGTCCGGGTGGTTACGCCGACCTCTCGATTCCGTTTTCCGCGAGCGGAAATACAACGTTGAATCTGCCGGCGATGTCCGGCCGGATCTATTTCTCGATCAACGACAAGCTCCAGTTCACTGTGGTCACCGATGGCAACGGCAATGCGGCGCTACAGTATCCGGCCGGCTGGGTGAGCAGCGATGCGAGCTACTCGGTGCTGCATGACTGGATCGAGTTCACCTTCATCAACGGGATGTACTGCAACACCACGATGGTGGACATGTTCGGCATCCCGTTGGCCATCCAACTGAACGGAACCAGCCAGCAGACCACCGGCACGCTGGTCCCCGGTGGCCGCAACGCGATCTTCTCCGGTATCGCCGCGCAGTCCGGGTTCGAACAACTGGTGCTGAGCAACGGTCTGCGGGTCATCGCGCCCGGCCACGGTATCGACTCCGGCCTGTTCTCCTCCACCTACTTCGACTCCTACGTCCAGCAGGTGTGGAGCAACTACGCGAGCAACAGTCTCAACGTCACGATCAACTCGACCACCTACACCGGTCAGGTTTCCGGCAACAGCCTGGTGTTCAACAACGGCGGCGGTACCTACTCGATACCGACCACCCAGGACATCTTCTACTGCGCGGGTGCGCTGGCCCCGCCCGCCGGCGCGGCCGGACCGGTTGCCGCGGACGTCGGCGCGGCGTTCAACCGTTCGACCATCCTGAGTTATCCGAACCAGCCGGTCACCGATCCGACCGGGTTCTACCAGAACTCGATCACCAACCACTATTCGCGGATCATCCACGAGAACACGGTGGACGGGAACGCCTACGGCTTCCCGTTCGACGACGTCGGCGGCTTCGCCTCCTATGTGGCCGATGGCTCGCCGAGTTCGATGACGGTGACGTTGACCCCGTTCAACGGCTGACCGGCCGGCAGTCGGCGGCCGGCGTTCGGCAGGACGGCGATGC
>CAJCJE010000074.1 GCA_903970565.1 Candidatus Melainabacteria bacterium
CACCTCGGTCGAGGTCTACCGCTGCGGCACCGTGATGTACCCGATCCTCGACCTGACCGGGTGGACCGCGGCCGGCGGGCAGACCCACGACTTCGAGTCCCGCTATGTCGAGGGCCTGGTCGGCGCCCTGCCCGAACACGCCGACCGCTACGCCGAGCGGTCCCCGGCCAACCACCCCGACACGGTCTCCGGTCCGGTGCTGATGTTGCAGGGTCTGGACGACCAGATCTGCCCACCGGTCCAGGCCGACGAGTTCATCGCCGCGTTGGAGGGCAGTGGCATCCAGCACGCCTACCTGACCTTCGAGGGTGAGCAGCACGGTTTCCGCAAGGCCGAGACGGTGCGGGCCGCGTTCGAGGCCGAACTGTCCTTCTACGGCCAGATCCTCGGATTCACCACGCCTGGGGTGCCACAGCTGACGTTGCGCCGGTGACCCGTGGGGTGACCGCCTCGCCCGACCCGGTGTCCAACCGGCCGGTGTCCGGCGATCATCGCAGGCCACCCCGGTTGCGGCCCGGTGATCACGTCCGCATCGTGGCCCCGGCCGGTCCTCTTCCGGCCGAGCTGCTGGAGGCCGGGGTCGGCATTCTGCGGTCCTGGGGTCTGGTCGTGTCGGTCGCGCCGGGCAGCCTGGACACCCACTCCGACCTGGGTTATCTCGCCGGCCGCGATGTCGACCGGGCCGCCGCGCTCACCGAGGCCTGGTGCGACCCGGACGTCGACGCGGTGCTGTGCGCCAGGGGCGGCTACGGCTGTCTGCGCATCCTGGACCTGCTGGACTGGGACGCCATCGCCGCCGCCCGGCCGAAGGTCTTCGCCGGCTCCAGCGACGTCACCGCCCTCCACCATGCCCTCAACTCCCGGCTGGGTCTGGTCACGCTGTTCTCGCCGATGATCGCCAGCGCCGCGTTCACCGCCGACCCCGTCGCCGCCGAGGGCCTGCGCGCGAGCCTGTTCGAGCCCGAGACCCTGCCGCCGATCGGCACCGCGCGCGCCGGCGCCCTGGTCGCCGGCCGTGCCGGCGGCATCACCTTCGGCGGCAACGCCAGCCTGTTGGCGGCCCTGTTGGGCACCCCCGGCCTCGCCCCGCCGCCGCCCGGCGCGATCCTGCTGTTGGAGGACGTCACCGAGGACCCCTACCGGCTGGACCGGATCGTCACGCAGTTGCTGCGGGCCGGCTGGTTCGACGAGGTCGCCGGCATCGCGCTCGGTTCCTGGACCTCCTGCGGCGACCTCGCCGACGTCCGCACGGTCATGCTCGACCGGCTCGCCGGCCTCGGGGTGCCGGTCGGCTGGGAACTCGGCTTCGGCCACTGCGCCGGCCAGGCCACCGTCCCGCTGGGCGTGCCGGCCGAACTCGACGCCGACGCCGGCACCCTCACCGTGCTCCAGCCGGCCCTCCTGCCCCGCTGACCTGCTGGCCCGCTGACCTGTTCTCGGACGGCGTCCCGTCAGGCCCGCCAGACCGTGACCGCTCCGGTGGCGCGCAGCGCGACGCGGGCGCCGGGGGCGAGCGGGGCGGCGCCGACGCAGCGGAAGCTGATCGGCCCGGACAGCGGAGCGCCCGGCTGCGCGGTGTCGACGGTGATCACCGTGTCGTGGCCGTGGTAGTCGCACTGCACGACCGCACCGGCCACCGTGCCCGGTGCCTCGGTGTCGCCGAACTCGACCAGTTCGAGCTGTTCGGGACGCAGCAGGGCGACGATCGCGGTGCCGTCCTCGATGTTCGGGGGCGTCTGGGCCAGGGGCAGCGGGCCGAAGCAGGTGTGCGCGTGGCCGGCGCGGAGGGTCCCGGGCAGCAGGTTCGCCTCGCCGATGAACGTGGCCAGGGCGGTGTCGACCGGCCGGGTGTAGACGGCCTGCGGGGACCCGGTCTGGGCCATCGTCCCCTCGCGCAGGATCGCCACCTGGTCGGACATGGACAGGGCCTCGTCCTGGTCGTGGGTGACGATCACGGTGGTCGTGCCGGCGTCACCGAGGATGCGGGCCACGTCCAGGCGGACGCTGGTGCGCAGGAAGGCGTCCAACGAGGAGAACGGTTCGTCCAGCAGCACCAGTGCCGGGTTGGGCGCCAAGGCGCGAGCCAGGGCGACGCGCTGCTGCTGGCCGCCGGAGAGTTCGTGCGGGTAGCGCCGGGCGAACTCGGCCAGGCCGGTGAGGTCGAGCAGTTCGGCCACGCGGGCGCGGCGCTGCCCGCGCGGGAGGCCGAAACCGACGTTGGCGCGGACGTCCAGGTGGGGAAACAGGCAGCCTTCCTGCGGCACGTACCCGACCTGCCGGGTTCGCGGGCCGATGTGCCGGCCGGGGCCGTCGACCTGCCGACCGCCGATGGTGATCGTGCCGGCGTCCGGTTGGGCGAACCCGGCGAGCAGCCGCAGCAGAGTGGTCTTGCCGCTGCCGGAGGGTCCGAGGATCGCGGTGATCGACCCGGCCGGGACGTCGAGGTCGAGCCCGCGCAGCACCGGATGCGCGCCGAAACTCTTGTACAGGCCGCTGACCGTGACGCCGGAGGGTGCGCCAGCCGGCGCGGCGGCCGGCGGCGCGGCGATCAGGTCGGGGTCGGTCGCGATCTGGTTCATACCCTGGCCGTCCTTTGCGGTAGCCGGTCGAAGAACCGCCCCAGCACGTAGCTCGGCAGGGCGGCGACCAGGATCATCACCAGCGCGAACGGTGCCGCCTGGCCGTAGGCGAGGTTCTGCTGGTAGTTCCAGAACTGGGTGGCCAGGGTCTGCACCCCGGTCGGCACCAGCAGCAGCGTCGCGGTGAGTTCGGTGACCGCGGACAGGAACACCAGGCAGAACGCGGCGGCCAGACCGGGGCCGACCAGCGGCCGGGTGACCCGCCAGAGCACCGCCAACCGGCCCTGGCCCAGCGACCGCGCGACATCCTCCAGCCCGACCGGTGCCTGCGCGACCGAGGCACGCACCCCGACCAGGGCCAGCGGGAAGAACATGATCGCGTACGCGACGACCAGCATCGGCGCGCTCTGGTACCACAGGCCCTCGGCGTAACGTTCGCTGAAGTAGCTCAGCGCGAGCGCGATGACCAGGCCGGGCATGGCCAGGACCAGGTAGCTGCCGCGGTCCAGGATGCGGCGCAGCCTGCCGTCGTGCCGGACGGCGAGGATCGCGATGGGCAGCGCGAAGGCGGTGGCCAGCGCAGCCGCGCAGGCGCCGTAGGCACCGGTGTGCCAGGCGGCGTCCAGCAGTGACACCCCGGTGAACGGGGCGTTGGTGTCGGTCACCCACCAGTAGATCGCCGAACCGACCGGCACGCCGAGCGAGAGCGCCACCAGCAGGCCAAGACCCAGCAGCGCGGGCACGGTGGCGCGGCCGAGGCGGTGGCGGCCGGTGACGCGCTGCGCCATCCGGTCGGACCTGCTGACCCGGCCGCGGACCCGGCCGGCCGACTCGCCGGCCAGCACGAGCAGGCCCAGCGCGACCAGCACCAGGGACAGCGCGGAGGCGGTGGGGATGTTGAACGACACCGAGAACTCGGTGAAGATCTCGGTGGTGAAGGTCTGGTAGCCGAGGATCTCGAAGGCGCCGTACTCGGCCAGCAGCACCAGCACGACCAGCAGGCAGCCGCCGAGGATGGCGACCCTGGCCTGGCCAATGGTGATTCGCCAGAACGTGGCCAGTCGGCCGACGCCGAGGCTGCGGGCGACCTCTTCCTGAGCCGGGTCGGCGTTGCGCAGGCTCGCCGCGACCGGCAGGTAC
>CAJCJE010000075.1 GCA_903970565.1 Candidatus Melainabacteria bacterium
GAGCCGTTCCGCGGCGGTCACCGCGGTCACGGCGAGGTCCGTCCGCCCGGTCGCCCTGGCGAGCCGGATGAACCAGGCTGCCGCACCGGGCTCCTGGACCATCAGCGCGGGCTCCGCCGGCAATGCGGGCGCGAGTTCGTCCAGCAGCTCCACCGCGGCTCCTGACCCGGATCGGGCCTGGGTGACCAGCAGATCCACCCAGTCGTACTGGACCGAGGGGAACAGCACCCGATCGTCGGCGAGGTCGGCCCGGCACCGGCGGACATGCTCGGTCGCGGCGTCCAGGTCGCCGGAGTGCAGGGCGACCTTGGCGAGCACCGTCCTGGCGAGTGGTACCAGTAGCGGCGTGCCGTGTCGGGTGGCGCTCGCCAGCCCTTCCCGCGCCGCGTCGTGCGCCTCGGCGAGCCGGCCTGCCCGTAACAACAGCTGCGAGCGCACCACGAACGGGGCTGCCGCGTGCGCGGCGGCCGACCTGCGCGCGATGTCCGCCCGCGCGCCCGCGATCAACGCCTCCGCCTCGTCGAACTCGACGATCTCGGCGAGCTTCGTGGCGAGCGCGAGCCGAGGCCATCCCGGCGGCCCGACCACTTCGGCACCCGACACCGCTTCCCTGCCCCACCACAGGGCTTCGGCGAGCCTGCCCCGTGACCAGTCCATATTGGACTGTGCGGTGGCCGCGACGATCGCTTGCACGTCCGCGCCGACATAACCCCGGTTGGCCAGGATCGCGCTCGTGTCCTCGTGCACCTTGCCCTCGTCGAGCATGTACCGGCCGAACACCACGGCCGCCGCCGCGAGCGCACCGGCAGTCGCCGACAAGCCCGGTTCCGCGAGTACCCGTTCACCCTCGGCGACACCTTGCTTCGCCCTTCCGGACATCACCAGTGCGTCGCTGAGCAGGCACCGCAGTTCCGTCGCGACCGAACTGGGCAGCTCGCCGGAGAGCATCGCGTACCCGGTGGTGATCGCGGCGTCCATCCGGCCGACCGAGATCAGGTTCCGCACCGCGTCGACGACCTGCGTACCGTGGCCGGGTTCGGTCCCCGGCACCGCCGTCGATCGGGTCCGCCCGGCCTCCTCGCGCAGCGCGTCCTGGACGGACTGGGGCAGTGCCTCGGCGATCGCCCTGCGCACCAGTTCGCAGTGGAAGGCGAGCGAGTCGCCCGAGCTGACCAACAGCGCCGAGTGCAGTGCCTCGTCCAGCACCGGCAGCAGCGTGGCGGTCGTCTCCCGCAGCAGCCGCACCACGTCGACGAGCTGGAAGGTGTTGCCGAGCACGGCTCCGACCCGCAGCAACTGCTGGCATTTCACCGACAGTTCGGCCACCCATCGCCGGACCACGGTGAACACCTGTTCAGGAATACGGTTGGTACCCAGCGCACCCTCCTCGCGCAGCCCGCACACGAGTGCCTCCAGCAACTGCGGATTCCCGCCCGCGGCGTCGGCCAGCGCGCGCACCACCGGGCCGGGCTCACTGCCAGCGAGCGAACGCACCAGATCTTCCGCCGGTCCGAGCGCCAGCGGGCGCAACCGCAGCCTGGAGGTGACGCGCTCATACCCGCTCAGCAGCCGATCGAACTCGGCGCGATCCGAGCGGGTGGTGAGTACGACCGCGACATGATCCGTGGCGAGGCGGGCCAGTCGCGCGGTGACGGCGTCCGGACTCATCAGGTGGGCGTCGTCGTGCAGGATCAGCCGAGGACCGTCGGCCTGGTCGAAACCATTGTCCTCCGCTGAAAGTTCGATATACCGGACGAGTTGCGACCGGCCCATTCCAGCGGCACCCTCGATGACGAGTACTCCGGAGCCACCGGATCGGACGGCGCGCAGAAACCGATCAACGAACTCATGATCATCCTGGCGACCGAAGACATGACGAACTGGCATGGACACGTGCCTTCCCCCCGTTGCTGGAGCTGTCCGGCGCGGTAGATGTTCCCCCGAGTTGTCGACGCCGGCACTCGCACCACTGAGGATACCAACCGACCACGACACGTCCTACAGGAAAATCTTCGGCACGAGGTCCGATGATCTACCGGCCACGATCCGTGGAGGGCTCGTGTACTCCGACCGTTCCTGGCGCGTTGGCCGGCCTCGGCACGTGAGGAGTTCGCTGACCCGCGGATGGTGGACAGGGTGATCACTTGGCGAGCATGATCGAGCAGCTGCGGTTGTGGGTACCTACCGGCCATGAGAGAACCCACAGGTCGTCGTCGCGGACGCGCCGTCCAGTTACCGTGGCCGCGTTGCATACGACTCGTCATCCCACGCCCGGCGGTCACCCCGGCCGTCTCGGTGACCAGTGTGATGGTCGTTGTCATTGCCGCGCTTGGCTTAGCCGGGTGCCGGCTCGATGTCAGCTTACCCAGCAGGTCCGGCACCACCGCTCCGAGCGGTTCGAGCGCTCCGAGCGGTTCGACGGGCGCCGGCGGCAGCGCGGTGGTGATCACCGAGCCGGACCAGGGCTACACCCCGGTCTACCACCTCATCGGCACCGCGACCAGGTCGATCGACCTGACCATGTACGAGCTGGTCGACACGACCGCCGAGCAGGATCTGGCCGCGGCAGCCGCGAAGGGGGTGAAGGTCCGGGTCATCCTGGACCAGAACCTGGAGAAGTCCAGTAATACCGCTGCTTTCGACTTTCTCAACGGCCACGGCGTGTCGACGGTGTGGGCGCAGTCGGGTCGGACCACCCACCAGAAGACGATCACCATCGACGGCACCACATCGTTGATCATGACCGGCAACCTGACCTCGCGGTACTACTCGACCACCCGCGACTTCGGCGTGATCGACACCGACGCGGCGGACGTGAGCGCGATCGAGGCGGTGTTCAACGCCGACTTCGCCAACACCCCGATCACCCCGAAAGATGGCGATGACCTGGTCTGGAGCCCGACCGACTCGCAGACCCAACTGCTCGCCCTGATCAACGGCGCGACCGCGTCGCTGGATGTGGAAAACGAGGAGATGGGCGACGGTGACATCGTCAGCGCGTTGGAGAACGCGGCCAGGCGCGGTGTCGACGTGGACGTGACCATGACCAACTCCGACAACGACTACGCCTCGGAGTTCGACGCTCTGACCACGGCGGGCGTGCATGTGGCCACCGATACCGGCGAAAAACCCATCTATGTCCACGCCAAGGTGATCGTCGCGGACGCGGGTCGCTCCGGTGCGAAGATCTACGTCGGGTCGGAGAACTTCTCCAGCACGTCGCTCAACCACAACCGCGAGTTGGGCATCATCACCACGAACCAGTCGGTACTGAACACGATCGCCTCGACGCTCACCGCGGATGCGAAGCAGGCGGCAGCCTGGTCGGGCTGACTGCCCGAACAGCGGCAGTCGTCCGGGGCGGGACTCGGTCCCTGCCGCGCGATGTGGGGTATGCGGATACTCGTTCTGCACCAGAACCGGTTCGGCCGGATGGGCTGTCTCCGGGTCATCGACCATGATGAGCGCAACGTCCTCTACGCCACCATCGTCGACCTCGACGTCGCACTGTCGTATGTGGACATTCTCGGAGTGTGGTCGAGCCCTGCCGTGACGATGCGGAGATCGGCGTCGCGGCGTTGTCCTTGTCCTGCGTGCGTCGAATCGTCGGTGTCACCGACAAGATCAAGGATGCCAACGTCGTGCAACTGGGTCAGGTGGTTCGCGAAGTGACTTCGGACTCGATCGGAACCGGGTGTTCTCCTCGGGGGCGGCGGTCTACGTCAGTCACCGCCTCGCGGTCCAGCGCGGCGGAGATCATCATCGTGATTTCGCCGGGCTGGCGAGCATGGTCATCTACTGTGAGATGATGGAGCTGTCGCCAGATCGAGCGACAGGCTCGTCGCGCGCGGCGGGACCTGTTCGAGTCGTCGGTCGGCCGACAGAATGTCGATGTAGAGCTGACGCAGCGGTTCTGACGGTGTCTGACCGTGTTCTTCCACGAGGGTGGCACGCAGGGTCTGAAACGCCCCGAGAGCATCCGCCTGCCGGCCCGAGCGGTAGAGCGCGAGCATCAGGTGACTTGTCAGCCGTTCTTCGGCAGGATGGCGGTGGACCAGGCCGCTCAACTCGCCGATCAACTCGTGGTGCAGGCCGCGCCGCAGGTCGACATGGACACGTTGGCTGACGATGTCGAGTTGGCGGCGCTCGATTCTGGCCACGGCCGCTGCCAGAATCGGTCCGGCCTCGATGTCGACGAGTACGTCCGCGCGCCACAGGTCCAGGGCGGCGCGGAACTGGTCGGAGGCGACCATGAGTTCGTTTCGGGCCAGGGCCACCTGCGCGCTGTGTACTCGCGCGGAGAAGACGTCGAAATCCAGTTCTCCGGATCGTACGAACAGTTGGTAGCCGTGTTCCCGCGTTACCAGCCGCGCGGCCTCGAAACCGCCGAGCGACCGGCGCAGTTGCATGACGTAGACGTGCACGGCCGCGACCGCGGTGGCAGGCTGGTCATAGGCCCACAGCTCCCGCAGGACCTGCGGCATCGTGACGACACGATTGGCGTTGACCAGTAGCAGGGCGAGGATCTGGCGTTGTTTGGGGGCGGTCGGTGCGACCTCCGTGGTGCCTTTGATCACCGACAACGGACCGAGTATCAGGATTCGCAGGTGGTCCATCCGGTCGTCGCGGTCGTCGCGGTCATCGGCGGACGGGTCGAGGGGAAGTCCGCTGTCGCGACCACTGCCCGACAACCTCGTGGCGACGACGCCGGCGATCACGCCAGGCGGCGGGCGGGGTGGGGGTACTGATTCCGGTGCGGTCTGGAACATGGTCTGCCTCCTGGCGTGTCTGGGAGAAACACATGCCGCCAGGGTCCGGAAGCGGTCCCGATTCACTACTGTCACGTCGCGTCCGACCACCGATGGGCCGGCGGGACGTCAGATCAGGTGATGCCCTCTGAGCCTAGCTGCTCGATGGGGCCGCGCAACAGCAAATGTGAGGCAGGCCAACGAGATTCTGACGTTGGTGTCAGCTTTCTCGCGTGAGCCGATCCGGGTTCCTCGCCGATGACCGTGTTCGAGT
>CAJCJE010000076.1 GCA_903970565.1 Candidatus Melainabacteria bacterium
AGGAGACGAGCCGCTCGGTGGCGGCCCAGACGTCGCGCGAAAGGACCGGGTCGAGGGTGCGTTTGTTCGGGGGGACAGGGGCGCGGTTTTTAAAGTAGCGGCCTGTCGTTCGAACGAGGTCGGGGGAGAGGGCGACGTGGATCGGGGTGTCGGCGCCTTGTTCCTCGGTGCTCAGGAACGGGCGCATCAGGCGCCAGGCGAGGCCGATCGGGCCGCCGCTGCGGATCAGGCTGGTGGCCACCGTGCCGGGGTGGACAACGTTGGCGACGACCCCGGTTCCGGCGAGCAACCGGGCGGTCTCGAACGTGCTCATCATGATGGCGAGCTTGGAGCTGGAGTAGGCGCCGACCATGGTCCAGCCGCGGGCAAGGCCGAGATTGGCCGGGTCGATGCGGGCGCGGTCGGAGGTCGAGGAGCCGACCGTCACGATGCGCGATGGCGCGCCGGCCAGCAGCGCCGGGCGGAGTTCGCGCATCAGCAGATGCGGCGCGAGGTGGTTCACCGTCAGGACGAGGTCGTGGCCCTCGGCCGTGCGCTCGCGCCGGGCGCGGAACACGCCGGCATTGTTCACCAGCAGCGATAGGGCGGGATAGCGGGACCGGATCGTCTCGGCCGCCGCCCGCGTGCTGGCAAGCGAGGCGAGGTCGGCGGTGACGAGCTCGATCTCGGCGTCTTCCAGTTGCGCGGCGATCCAGGCGCGGGCCGCCTGCCCTCTCGCCTCGGTGCGGACCGGCAGCACGAGCCGGAACCCGGCGCGTGCCAGACCCAGCGCGATGTAGCGGCCGATCCCGCTGGTGGCGCCGGTAACGACAGCTGTTCTCATTGGGTGAAGAGGTCCGCGAATTCGGGGTTGACGGTCAACTGCTCGAGCAGGAAATCCAGCACGACCCGGACCCGGGGCGCGAGGTTGCGTCGCGACGGATAGATGGCGTGCACCGGGACGGGCGGGAAACGCCAGTCCGGCAACACGATACGGAGCGTGCCGTTGCGGAGGTCGTGCCGCACCAGCCATTGGGACAGCGGGGCCAGGCCGAGACCGGAAATCACGGCCTCGCGCTTGGAATCCGAATTGTCGGTGCGGAAGCGCCCGCCGACCGGGACCTCGACGGCACCTTCCGGACCATGCAGCGTCCAGACCTCGCGGTGAGCGGCATTGTCGTCGATGACGCATTCGTGGTGCGAGAGGTCGGTCGGGTGGTTCAGGGCCGGGCGGCGGTCCAGGTAGGCTGGGGAGCCGACGATGACGGGGGAGAACGCCCCCATCTTGCGCACGATGTAGGAGCGCTCGACCGGCAACTCGCCAGCGTGGATCGCGAGGTCGACGGCGTCATGCACGAGGTCCAAGGTGGGTTCCTCGTTCACCAAATCGATCGAGAGCCCGCTGTAGCGTTGCAGGATGACGTGGATGCTGGGCGCGATTACCACCCGGCTGAACACCGGCTGGCAGCTAATCCGAACCAGGCCAGTGATCCCGCCATGACGCGATCCAACGACGCCTTCTGCCTCCTCGACGCATTGCAGGACGGATTGCGCCGGTCCGAGGAAGTCGCGGCCCTCTTCGGTTAGGCCGACGCTACGGGTCGTGCGATGGACCAAGCGGGCCCCGAGATGCTCCTCGAGGGCAGCGATCTGGCGTGACACAGCAGGCTGGGTGACGCCACGTTCGCGGGCGACAGCGGAGAAAGACCCGGTTTCAGCGACGCGGACGAAGACACTTACGGCGGCGAGGAAGTCCATACACCTTCGTAGCGGGACTAGACGAAAATGTGGATCATCCAGCACAGGCTCATTGCGGTGGCAACTTGCCCGGTGCTCATGAGGATGTCACGGAGGGTGAATTTCGGCTCTTCGGTCGGCAGGCCTAACTCAGAGATCAGGTCGGCGGTGGAGATGGCCAGGTCGGTTGATTGCTTCTGCATAGTGACGTGGATGTAATCCTGCGGTTAGCAAATCGGAACTCTGGTTCGGCTCCTATCACTTATGCTCCCAGGTATGAGCTCCGGCGCTGGCCCGCGTAACGGCATGGAGGTCGGCAGAGAGCGTTTTGATGCTGCCCTCGCCTTTGCTGATCACCTTACTCGCGGTTTGCAAGCTATCGCGGTCCGCGCGCGTGAGGTCGCGGGCGGTGATGACAATGACCGGGATGTCGCGGCAGCCGGCCAGGTCGCGAAAAGCGTGCAGAAAGGCGAAACCGTCCATGACCGGCATCTCCAGGTCCAGCAGCACCACTTTCGGGCGATTGGCGGCGACCTTGGCCAGCGCCTCGCGTCCATTGGCAGCCTCGCTGACGGTCCAGTGGTCGCGCTCCAGGGCGGAGCGCATCTGACGCCGCGTGTCGGCATTGTCGTCGACCACGAGGACATCGCCGTCGGTGTCGCGGAACTGCTCCATGGTTTTGCGGAATGAATCCCACCGGACCGGCTTGGTGATGTGATCCGCGGCGCCCAGCGCGGAGGAGAGCCCGTTATCGTCGATGAAGGTCACCATGATCACGGGGATGTCGGCGAGGTCCAGGTCGGCCTTGAGCGCGCGCAGCACGGTCCAGCCATCGATGCCCGGCATCGTCACGTCGAGCAGGATCGCGCGCGGGCGGAGCTTGCGGGCGAGTTCGATGCCGATGCTGCCGGTGGCCGCGGTGTGGGCGGTGAAACCTTCGCGCTCGAGGAAACGGGTCATGATGTCGCGTTGGGCCGGGTCGTCGTCGATGACGAGGACGGTGTCGCTGGTGAGGTGTTCGGGTTCCACGGTGTCGTGATCGGGCTGGGGCAAAGCGACGGGCAGACGGACGGTGAAGCAGCTGCCGTGGCCGGGCTCGCTGGTCACGTCGATCGTGCCGCCGAGCATCGACATGAAGGCCTTGGTAATCGACAGCCCCAGGCCGGTGCCGCCGAACCTGCGGGTGGTCGACGCATCGGCCTGGCTGAAGCGTTGGAACAGCTTGGCGAGTTGCTCCTGCGTCATGCCGATGCCGCTATCC
>CAJCJE010000077.1 GCA_903970565.1 Candidatus Melainabacteria bacterium
CCGACCGGAACAGCAGATCCGACCGGTTCAGCCCGGCCGCCCCGACCGAGATCAGCACCTCGCCCGGCCCCGGCCGTGGGTCCGGTTCCTCGGCCAGGACCAGGTTCTCCGCCGGCCCGAACTCCGCCACCCGCACGACGCGCATCGCCATCTCCTCTGACACTGGTTGAACTGGTGTCAGCATCCTTTACCGGTTCAACCGGTGTCAAGCGGTAGGCTCGTCATATGGTCACCGCGCAGACCGCAGAGCAGGCCGAGGCAGGCGCCGATGCCGAGTTTCGCCTGATCGGCGGCCGAGCCTGTCTCGACCTGATCGCGACGCTCGGCAAACGGCACACCGACGCCGTCGAGCGGATTCCGGACGAGTCGACGCTGATGTCCTGGTTCGTGGCGGCCGGCGTGCTGCCCGCGACCGCGCTGGCGGTGCCGGTCGAGGCCGGACAGTTGGACGCGGTTCGTCGGCTGCGCGAGACCGCCAACCGCCTGGTTCGGGCCACGATGGCCGGCACGGCGCTCGATCCGGTCGAGGTGGCCGCGCTCAACAAGGCCGCCGGCCGTCCGGACCTCGCGCCACGGTTGACCGGCTTCGGTGGCTGCGAGGTGAGCTGGCACGGGCGCCATCCGGTGGCGGCGGCGCTGGCGACCATCGCCAGGGACGCCGTGGCGCTGCTGAGCGATCCGAGGACCGAGCGGATCAGGGAATGCGCGCGACCGGAGTGTTCGCTGCTGTTCTTCGACGAGTCGCAGCCGGGCAGGCGTCGCTGGTGCTCGATGGACCGCTGCGGCAACCTGGCCAAGATCGCCGGCTACCGGCAGCGCCGCCGCACCTGACCGGGCCGCACCCGACCGGGCCGCACCTGACCGGCCCGAGCCGATCGGCGTCTGGATCGCTTACCCTCCCCGAGAACAGCCGATGCAATCGTTCGCAGTGCGTCACTCGTTCGCGTAGTTGACTTTGCGGTCCATCAGGCGCAGGGTAAATGCAATCGATTGCAGAGTCGACAGTCGGCAGAACCTGTGCCACGGACGAGAGGCGGACGCGGATGGCGACAACGGCAGCTCCCCGGATTGGTTGGATCGGCACCGGCCGGATGGGGTCGGCGCTGGTGCGGCTACTGCTGGCCGCCGGCTACGACGTCGCGGCCTACAACCGCACCAGGAGCAAGGCGGAGCTGCTGGTCTCCTCTGGCGCGACGGTCGTCGACCGGCCGGTGGATCTCGCCGACCGGGAGGTGGTCTTCTCGATGGTCTCCGCCTCCGCCGACCTTGAGGCCGTCACCTCCGGCCCTGACGGGCTGTTCACCTCCGCCGAGCACGCCCCCGGCATCCTCATCGACTCCTCGACGGTGTCCACCGAGGCCTCCACCTCGGTCCGGGCCGCCGCGCTGCGACGCGGCACCGAGCTGCTGGCCGCGCCGGTCAGCGGCAACCCGAAGGTTGTCGGTGCCGGAAAACTCACCCTCGCGGTGTCCGGTCCCCGCGCCGTTTTCGACCGCGCCGAACCGATTCTGCGGGTGCTCGGCCGGGCGGTCACCTACGTCGGCGAGGACGAACTCGCCCGGCTGGTGAAGATCTGCCACAACGTCTTCCTCGGCGTCGTCATCCAGTCGCTGGCCGAGGTCACCGTGCTCGCCGAAAAGGGCGGCGTCAGCCGCGCGGCCTTCCTGGAGTTCCTGAACGCCTCGGTGCTCGGTTCGGTGTTCAGCCAGTACAAGACGCCGGCCCTGGTCAACCTCGACTTCACTCCGACCTTCACCATGCCGTTGCTGCGCAAGGACTTCGACCTCGGTCTCGCTGCCGCGCGCACGCTGGAGGCGCCGATGCCGGTGGCCTCGGCCACCGCGCAACTGGTGGCCTCCGCGGTTGGCGCCGGGCTGGTCGAGGAGGACTTCGCCGTCCTGATCGTGGAACAGGCCCGCCGCGCCGGACTCCACCTGACATCCGAAGATGCCCCGATAACCGACGGCCTCGACGCCGCCGGCGGCACCGACCCGGACGCCTGAGGCGCCGAGGAGGTTCCGCGTCGGCGCGAACCTGATGGCACGCCAGGCCAGAACGACGACATTCGGCAAACCCGCGTCTGATCCACGGAGCTGCGTCGCCGGTCGCGCGCCTCGTCCTCCCTATGCTGAGCAGATGGACAAGGTCCCGACGATCAAGGATGTCGCGCTGTTGGCCAAGGTCCACGCGGCCACGGCCAGCAGGGCGCTGAATCCGAATACTCGGGACATGGTCAGTGCTCGTACCGCCAACCGGGTGATCGAGGCGGCACGAACCCTAGGCTACGCACCTAATTCGGCCGCGCGCAGCCTGCGCACCAGAACATCCTCGGTGGCCGGGGTGATCATTCCGGACCTGCGCAACCCGATGTTCCCACCGATCGTGCGCGGCATCGAGGACGGCCTGCGCGAGGCCGGTTACATGGCACTGCTCGGTAACACCGACGGTGACTCCGAACGCGAGCGGGAACTGCTCGCGGCCATGCGCGGCCGGCAGACCGACGGTTTCATCCTGGCCACCAGCCGGCGCGAGGACCCCCTGCCGGCCGAATACGGCGGTCGGCCGGTGCCAACGGTACTGATCAACCGCCGGAGCGACGCCGATCTTCCCTCGGTCACCCCGGACAACGTGATGGGCGTGCACGCTACCGTCGCCCTGCTCGCCGGACTGGGCCACGAACGCATCGCGCACCTCGCCGGTCCGCAGGAGTTGTCCACCGGCTGGGAGCGCTACCGCGCCTTCCTCGACGCGATGGCCGCGCACAACCTCACCGTGGCGCCGAGCCGGGTCGCGTTCAGCGCCGGGTTCACCGAGGAGGCCGGCTATCGCGCCGCCGTGGCCCTGCTGGACGCCGACACCACCAGTACCGCGATCGTGGCCGGCAACGACCTCATCGCGCTGGGCGCCTACCTCGCGCTGCATCAGCGCGGCCTGCGCTGCCCCGAGGACGTGTCCGTGGTTGGCTTCAACGACATGCCCTTCCTCGACCGGCAGCGGCCGGCGTTGACCAGCGTGCGGATTCCGCAGTACGAGATCGGCACCGAGGCCGCTCGCCTGTTGTTGGAGCGCATCGACAACCCGACCGCGCCGGCGAAGCGGGTGGTACTCCCCGTCGACGTTATCCAGCGCGACTCCACCGCCCGCCCACGCTGACCGCCACGGAACGCCACTGTGGACAGTCGACGGCGTGGTTGACCCGCTCGACCCTGGTTTGTCCTAACCGGGTTTTGTCCTAACCGGACTCGACAAGAGCGCGCGCCGCCGCGACAACGGCCGCCCGGTGGCTGCTCGGCCTGCGCGGCGGCGATGGCCTTTGTCTTGTCCTGCCTGGAGGAGTCGATGGCGGCCGGGGTGAGGCCGGTGCTGCCGCGTTCCAGCCGGTACCCGATCGAGGCAGATGGTGGAGGAGTGCGCGATGCCCAGGACATGGTTGATCACCGGCAGCTCACGCGGTTTCGACTGGGAGCTGGCCAAGGCGGTACTGGCGAAGGGGGACCGGCTGGTCACGACCGCGCGCCGGCCGAACAACTCGCCGACCTGGTCCGCGACCACGGCGACCAGGTCCGCGCGGTCGCCCTCGACGTGACCGATCCGGTCGCCGCCCGCGCCGCCGTCGAGGTCGCGGTGACCGAGTTCGGCCGCCTGGACGTGGTGGTGAACAACGCGGGCTATGCGAACTCCGCGCCCATCGAGGAGACCTCGCTGGCGGAGTTCCGGGAGCAGATCGCAACCAACCTCTTCGGCGTCATCAACGTCACGAAGGCCGCGCTGCCCGTCCTGCGCCAGCAGCGTTCCGGCCACGTCATCCAGTTCTCCTCGGTCGGCGGCCGGGTCGGCGGAACGCCGGGAGTCGCGCCGTACCAGACCGCGAAGTTCGGCGTCGAAGGCTTTTCCGAGGTACTGGCCAACGAGGTTCGGCCGCTGGGGATCAAGGTGATCATCGTCGAGCCCGGCGCGTTCCGCACCGAC
>CAJCJE010000078.1 GCA_903970565.1 Candidatus Melainabacteria bacterium
CGCGAACCTGACCAAGATGCCGCACCTGCTGGTGGCCGGCTCAACCGGTTCGGGTAAGTCCAGCTTCGTCAACTCGATGCTGGTCTCGCTGCTGGCCAGGGCGACCCCGGAAGAATGCCGGATGATCCTCATCGACCCGAAGATGGTCGAACTCACGCCCTACGAAGGCATTCCGCACCTGATCACGCCCATCATCACCCAGCCGAAGAAGGCCGCCGCCGCGCTGACCTGGCTGGTGGAGGAGATGGAGCAGCGCTACCAGGACATGCAGGTCAACAAGGTCCGGCACATCGACGACTTCAACCGGAAGGTGAAGACCGGCGAGATCACCGCCCCGCCCGGCAGCGAGCGGATCTATCGGCCCTACCCCTACATCCTGGCGATCGTCGACGAGTTGGCCGACCTGATGATGACCGCGCCGCGCGACGTCGAGGACGCGATCGTCCGCATCACCCAGAAGGCCCGCGCCGCCGGTATCCACCTCGTGCTGGCCACCCAACGGCCCTCGGTGGACGTGGTCACCGGCCTGATCAAGACCAACGTGCCCTCCCGGCTGGCGTTCGCGACCTCCTCGCTGACCGACTCGCGGGTCATCCTCGACCAGCCCGGCGCGGAGAAGCTGATCGGTATGGGTGACGGCCTCTACCTGCCGATGGGCGCGTCCAAGCCGGTCCGTATCCAGGGCGCCTACATCGGCGACGAGGAGATCAACTCGATCGTCGCGTTCGTCCGCGACCAGGCCCAGCCGGAGTACACCGACGGCGTGACGGCGGCGAAGGCCGGCGAGAACAAAGAGATCGACGCCGAGATCGGCGACGACCTGGAGAAGCTGATCGAGGCCACCGAGCTGATCGTCACCAGCCAGTTCGGGTCCACCTCGATGTTGCAGCGCAAACTGCGGGTCGGCTTTGCCAAGGCGGGTCGGCTGATGGACCTGCTGGAAACCCGAGGCGTGGTCGGCCCCTCCGAGGGTTCCAAGGCGCGCGACGTCCTGGTCAAGCCGGACGAGCTGGAGTCGGTGCTGTACACCATCCGAGGCGGCGGCCCGATCCCGGACGACGATCCCGCCGACGAGGACTGACGTCACCGTTACCGACGCTCGACTACGTCGGCCGGGTGCCGTCGGCTCAGCTACCGCGCGTTGAGCTGCCAAACCACATCTGGTTCGTGGAGAAGGATGTGTCCGGGGCGAGTCGCCTGGTTCCGCTCAGCGATTTCAAGCCTCGGGATGGGGAGAATCGCGAACGGCGATACCTTGGTGGTAGTTATGGCGCGGTGCCGATACTGAGTCAGCAGGGATTCACCGACGCGGTGCGGAACGGATGACCCGACGCGAGAACCTTCAGCGACGACGTAAACCAAGCCGGGAATCCGCTGACCGGATTCTGGTGATCTGCGGTGCCCAGTCCACCGAGCCGGATTACTTCGAGGGACTCAAACAGCACTATCGAAACCCTGCGATAAAATTGTCGTTGTCGAACCCGTTTCGTCAAATTCGCCGTTTCGTCCCATGCGAAACAGGCTATTTCGCGAAATGATGGCTCGCAACCGCGATGGTGAGCGCCTGCGGGGCGGCGCACTCGCGTTACCGTGTGTAATAGTCGCGGGGCTGTCCGAAGGACCGGTCGGAGGTGGAAGCCGCCCTACCGTTGGTCGGATCGCAGCCTTTAGAGTGTTGGCACCCAGCGGCCCGGCAAGGGAGCACGATGCGCGATCTGGTTGCGGCCACATCGTCCGGTACTGATCCGCACCCCCAGCTCGACGATGTGCATCGGGTCATCGTCGACGGATCGTGTGCGGTGTTGTCCCTCGACATCTTCGACACCGTGCTCTGGCGCCGGGTTCCTCGGCCGACCGATGCGTTCGGCCTGCTCGGGGCCAGGTTGCGGCGCTCGGGGCACAGCCCGGCCTGGCTCACCGACGCCTCCTTCCGCGAACTGCGCATCGCGGCCGAGCGCACGGCGAGGGCTGAGCACGGGTCGCTCGGCAACGAGGTTTCGTTGTACGACATCTGGCAGGCCATGCCGCTGAGCATGTTCGCCGGCGTGGGTCTTGAGGACCTTGTCGACGCCGAGGTCGAGTTGGAACGCGAACTCACCGTCGTCGACCTGGATATCGCGAACGTGCTGCGGTCGGCGCTCAAGCAGGGTGTTCCGATCATCTTCGTGTCGGACACCTACTTCACCGACAGTCACCTCAAGCGGTTACTCGACCGGCCGGTGCTCGGTTACCTCCAGGATGTTCCGGTGTTCCGCTCCAACCAGTACGGCGTCGACAAGGCGGGCGGTCTGTGGGAGGTCGTGCTGCGGGAAACCGGCCGTAGCCCGGAACAGCTCGTGCACATCGGCGACAATCCCGTTGCCGACCACGGGGTTCCGGCCGCGCTGGGTATCCGGACCGTGCATTATCGCCGGTTCGACGACGGGATGTTCGAACTGCTCGACCGCGAGCACGAGCCGATGGACTACTTCGGCCCGCTCGGTCCGCTGCTCGACCCGGAGCAGGGGGATTTCGGTCTCACCAGCCTGCGCGCGAAGACCCTCAACGCGGGCGGGGCGGACAGCCGATCGGCGATCGACACGGCATGGCGTTTCGGCGCGGCCGTGCTCGGTCCAGTGTTCACCGGATTCGCCGAATGGGTGGCCCAGCGGGCGCACGAGGCCGGCATTTCCCAGCTGTGGTGCCCGATGCGCGAAGGTGAACTGCTCTCCGCGCTGATCAACGAGGTCGCCGCCGTCCGGGGCTGGGACCTGCGGGCCCGGCCGATCTGGCTGTCCCGCCAGGCTACTTCGCTGGGCACCCTGGACTCGGTGGAACCCGCCTCGGTGCACGAGTTCATCCGCAGGCGCTACCACCTGACCGTCCGGCAGCTGCTGGACATGCTGCACCTGCGCCCCGGTGACGTGCCCAGCCTCGCCGAGTCGGTGGACACCGTGTTGGACACGCCGAGCATCGTGGACGAGGTCAGCGCGGCCCTGACCGAGACTCCGCACCTGCGCAACCTGCTCACCGTCACCGCTGCCTCGGCCCGCGAACGGCTGCTCACCTCGCTGCGCGCGGCGGGCGCGTTGGACGCGCCGGAACTGGCGCTGGTCGATCTCGGCTGGCGCGGCACGATCCAGCTCCAGTTGGCCTCGGTGCTGCGCATCGCGGAGATCGACTGTGTGCCGGTCGGCTTCTATCTGGCCACCGACGAGGCGATCACCCGGCTCTACCAGGCAGGTCTACGGGCCGAGGGTTATCTCGGTCAGGCCGGCCATCCCGACCGGATCGTGCACACGATCACCCGCAGCCCCGAAGTCCTCGAACAGTGCGTCAGCGCGCGCTGTGGTTCGCTCGTCGACTTCACCGACGAGGGGACGCCGATTCTGGGGCCCGAGGACAGCGGCCCGTCGCAGCTGGCCGAGCGGCACGCCGTGCAGCGCGGAATCGTGGCCTTCCAACAGAACTGGCTGCGCTACGCCGACAGCGTCGGCCCGAACTGGCCGGAACTCACCGGGGAGTCGGCCCGCGACCGGCTCGCGAACATCCTCACCAGCGCACTGCGCACGCCGACCAGCGCCGAAGCGGCGATGTTCGGCAACTGGTCGCACGGGGACAACTTCGGTTCCGAGGTGATCACCAGGCTGGTGCCGGCGGAACTGGTGCCGGCGATTCCCTATCTCTCGCCCAATGATCTCGCCGACCTCGGCGCGCGCGACACGTTCTGGCCGGCGCTGCTCGCCGCGTCGGACCCGAACCTCGGCGCGGCGGCGAAGGCGGTCGCGGCCGGCTCGGTCGACCCGAGCGTGTTCGAGGCCAGCGGCGAGCGCTTCGACACCTTCATCCGCATCCGCACCGCGGCGGACACCTGGCACGACGGCCCGCGCCGCCGGGTCCGCATCAACCACAATGGACTGTCCTTCGCCCGGCTGAACTATGAGACCTCCGCCGAGGTCGGAGACATCGCCGATGTCTCACTCGCCATCCCCGGCCGCCCGGCCGTGGTGCGGATCGACTGGATCGAGGCGAAGGTCATCGCGGGCGGCAGCCCGGAATTGCGCGTCCTGCGCTGGGAGCAGCCGGCCGACTTCGCCGACCTGCCGTTCTTCAACTGTTCGTGGCTCGGCGGCAACCTGGTCGAGTTCGAGGCCGCGCATTCGGCGTTCTGGCTGCCCCTGGCGCTGCGCTGCGGCGCACCGGTGACCTGGCTCCAGCTCAGCATCGCCTTTGCCATGCTGCCGCAGTTCCAGCCGCGCCTCGGCCGGCAACTGGCTGAACTCAGGCAACAGGCACACCGGGCACAGGAGCAGGAACAGCAGGCGCGGCGGGCACTGGAATGCCTGGAACAGGCCCAGCCCGTCTCGCCGATCACGCGGATCTCCGATCGGGTGCGCACCGAGTACAAGACGCGCGGTGCCGGCGGAGTGGTTGCCGGTGCGGCCCGGTTGGCCGCGCGCGGCATCGTCGGGAAGGGCTGACCGGGCGCCGAAGGGCTACAGCTCCAGCAACATGCGCGTATTGCCGAGGGTGTTGGGTTTGACGTAGGGCAGGTCGAGGAACTCCGCGACACCGGGGTCGACGGAGCGGCGCATCTCGTCGTAGACCTCGTGCGAGACCGGGGTGCCCTCGATCGCCACGAAACCGTGGTGGGCGAAGAAGCTCGTTTCGAAGGTCAGCACGAAAACCCTGGCCAGGCCGAGGTTTCTGGCCTGCTTGACCAACTGGTCCACCAGCGCGTGCCCGACCCCCTTGCCGCGCGCGCTCGGTGAGACGGCCACGGTGCGGACCTCGGCAAGGTCCTCCCAGAGCACGTGCAGCGCGCCGCAGCCGACCACCGCGCCGTCGAGTTCGGCCACCCAGAACTCCTGCACGCTCTCGTACAGCGTGACCAGTTCCTTGGCCAGCAGCACCCGGCCGGCGTACTGGTCGATCAGCGATTTCATCAGCCGCGCGTCGCTGGTCCTGGCCCGCCGGACTCGGACCTGATCGTCAGTCACCGGTCGCTCCCACCGTCTGCTGTTCGGATTCCGGCTGCTGTTTCTCGATCTCGCCGAACCGGGCCAGCGCCAGCGCGCCGCCGACGGCGATGGCGAAACCGGCGACCGCGACCGGTGTCCAGCCCGGCCGGGCATGATCACCCAGCAGGATGACGCCGAGTACGGCGGCCGGGATCGTCTCGCCGATCAGCATCATCGCGGTCGCGGTGACCACCCCGCCGCGTTGCAGCGCCGAGGCGTAGAACAGGCCGGCGACGATGCCGGCGACGATCACGGTGTAGGTGGCCGGATCGCGCAGCAGGGTCAACGGC
The DNA here is from genome assembly GCA_903970565.1 of Candidatus Melainabacteria bacterium. GTDB lineage: Bacteria > Actinomycetota > Actinomycetes > Mycobacteriales > Pseudonocardiaceae > CAJCJE01. The sequence continues at coordinate 5,291 of CAJCJE010000078.1, forward strand.
TCGAAGTTGGCAATGACGCGCAGCGCGAGACCGAGCGCACCGAATTCCAGACCGCTGACCAGACCGAGCAGCGGGGTCCGCTGGGTGTCCGGGAGTCTGCCGACCAGCGCGCCGACCCCGGCCAGGACGATCGCGGCGCCCAGCAGCCAGAAGTGGAAGGCCCGGCTGCCCTGACCGGCGCCCTCGCTCTGCGCGGAGAATCCGAGCAGCGCGAGACCGGCGCAGACCACGACC
>CAJCJE010000079.1 GCA_903970565.1 Candidatus Melainabacteria bacterium
TGCACGAACCCCTCGGTCGCCAGCGACGGCGCGGTGACCTCGCCGGCCGAGGCCGCCCGCGCCCAGCCGTCCCGGTCGATGATGTGCAGGATCATTCCCGTCCCCCACTGTGGACAACTCTGTGGACAAGCCTGGGACAAGTTGTGGACAACCCGCTCAGCGGAGCGTCACCTGCCGGCCGCGCAGGCCGTCGCGGGCGCGGCGCTCGGCCTCGGTGATCGGCTCGGTCTCCACGGAGGCGAGGGCCTTCTCCAGCCGCTCGCCCATCGCCACGGCCGGCTCGTCCCACTCCCGCGCGTGCATCTCCCGGTCCAGGTCCCAGACCGGGACCAGCACACCGTGCGCGCGGAAGGAGCCGGCGAACCGGGAGCCCTCCCCGAGATCCAGTTCGCCTCGGGCGGCCAGCCGGGCCATCGCGGCCAGCAGTTGCTCCTCCGGCTCCGGCCGCACCCAGCGCAGATGCGCCTTCTGGCCGGCGTCGACCCAGTACGCGGCGGTCACGCCAGCGCCGCGCAACCGGTCGGTGGGCAGGATCGCGGCGTTGGCGCGCTCCAGCGACAGCGCCACCTCGCCGGTCGGCTCCGGGTTGTCGGCCGGCAGCCACCAGGTGAAGTCGGCGTGCAGTTCGGGGGTGAGCGCGACGGCCGGGTCGATCAGGTCGGCCAGGCGCTCGGCCTCGTCCGGCTCCTGCTCATCCGGCGGTAGGACCGACAGCACGTCACCCGGCTGCGCGGTCAGTGCCCAGCGGATGCTGCGGGCGACGTCGCGGCTCGGGTCGTTGGAGTGCACCTGGACCTGCATCCCGACGAAGGCCCTGCCGTCGGAGCGGACCAGCGCGGCGGCGGCCACCGGCAACACGGTGGCCAGGGTGACCTCCCGTTCGGGTGAACCGAGCAGCGGCAGCGGCGCGGTCGCCGACGGCACGAACTCGCGCAGCGCGACCAGCTCGCACTCGGCCGCGAGACCCTCGAACGGGCGGGTGATGAGCACCTCGGGCGGGCCACCGGCCGCACCGTGGCAGGCCTTGTAGCGCCGGCCCGACCCGCACGGGCAGGGCTGCCGTGGGTTGAGGCCGTCCCGCTCCTTGGCCGCGTGCTTGACCGCCGTCCGCTTGGACACCTGAGGGGCTCCTTTTCAGATATGCCGGGATATGCGTGTTGCGCCCTTACCGTCTGGAGGTTAGCCGGCAAGCTGCCGACGGGTTGCCACCGGGGAGTTCGTGGCCAGGTAGCGCACGCCCAACCGCTGGCACAGCGCGATGTCCGCCGGATCGTCCACGGTCCAGCAGTAGGTCGCCACGCCGCGCGCGGCGGCCCTGGCGACGTAGTCGGGGTCGGCGCGCAGCAGGTGCACGCCGGGGCCGGTGACATCCGCCCAGGGCGGCAGCGAACCGTCCCTACGCATCGGGCTGATCGAGTCGCGCAGCAGCACGGTGGGCAGCCGCGGGGCGTACCGGTGCATCCGGCGGACCGCGCGCGCGGAGAAGGACATCATCAACACGCGGGAGTCCTGCTTGCTGGCCGGCCGGGCCAGCCCGTACCGGGCCAGGGTGGCCAGCAGCTTCGCCTCGACCAGACCGCCGTAGCGGACCGGGTGTTTGGTCTCCACGAACAGGGTGACCGGCCGGGGCGCGTCCACGATGAGGCCGAGCAGGTCGGTGAGGGTGAGCAGGCCGCGCTCGGTGGGCCGGGCCGAGGGTACGGCGACGGGTTCGCGGATCAGGTCGTCGGCGGAGGGTGGCAGCTCGTCGTGCCAGCCGCCGAAGTCCAGGCCGGCCAGGTCGGCCAGCTCCAGTTCGCTGACCACGCCCCGGCCGGTGGAGGTGCGGTTCACCCGGCGGTCGTGCACGCAGACCAGGTGCCCGTCCCGGCTGAGCCGGACATCGCACTCCAGTCCGTCCGCGCCCTGCTCGATGGCCAGGGCGTAGGCGGCGAGGGTGTGTTCGGCGCGGTGGGCCGAGGCACCGCGATGCGCGACGACGACGGGTTGCACGCCGAGAATTGTCGCAACCGTACTCAGCGCGCCGCACCGGCCGGGCGGGTCGGGCGCAACGGGGGCCGTGGCGCGTCGCGCACCTCGATCACCCGGCCGAACGATGTCCGGTGGCCATCGGGCGCGAGCAGGCCGGTGATCATCCGCAGTACCCGGACGGTCAGGACGACCACCACCACCGCGACCAGGTCGGTCACGGCGTGCCAGAGCACGTCGTCGGCCCTGGCCTGTAGGTCGCCGCGGGTGCCCAACAGCAGGGTGCCGATGGCCAGCAGCTCGCCCAGCGCCCAGGCCCCCCACCAGTACCGGACCAGCCGCGAGGGCGTCGGCCGCGCGGTGCGCGGGGCGGCCAGCGCGGCGTGTTCCAGCTCGGCCAGCACGCTGCCGGCGACGAACAGGTTCAGCACCGGCAGCAGGACGCCCAGCAGCAGCTGCCAACTCGGCCGCGCCGGTCGGTAGCCGACCAGCTCGCCTGCCAGCTCACCGGCCAGCAGCAGCCAGCGCAGCACGAGCACGAGTGCGGCCAGTTCCAGGCAGACCGCGAGCAGTCCGGTGGTCAGCACCAGGGCGTTGGACGCCGCGACCACCCCGGCCGACAGGGCCTCGCCCCGGCCGAGCACCAGCAGGGTGTAGCGCCAGATCTCACCGGCGCCGGCCAACAGCGCGGTGACCGCGACCGCCCACAGGATCGCCCCGGCCAGGCCGGCCTGGCGGGTCAGCGTGGTGGCGTCGGCCCTGGGCCGGTCCACGGCGCCCGGTAGGGAGCGGGTGACCCGCCAGGCCAACCGGGGCAAGCCCCAGCGCGGCGCGGCCGGATAGGCCGGCGGCCCCTGGTAGGGCGCCGGCCTACGCACCGGCCGGGGGCCGGTCGACACACCGGGCGGCGGGGTGGCCACCCAGGTCATCCGATACGGCACCGGGGCCGGGTAGGGGTATCCCGCCGGGTTGCCCATCGGATTGCCCACCGGGTGGCTCAGATGACGGTCGGCTCGGCGCCGGCGGTCTCGCCGACCAGCGGACGGCCCTGCGCCTGCCAGGACTGCATACCGCCGTCGATGTTGATCGCGTCCCAGCCGTTCGCGTTGAGGTAGGCGGTGGCGCGCGCGGAGCGGCCACCGGCCCGGCAGATCACGTAGACCTGCTGTTCGGCCGGCAGCTCGCCCAGCCGGCCGGTCAGTTCACCGAGCGGGATGTGCTGGGCGGTCGGCGCGTGCCCGGCGGCCCACTCGTCGTCCTCGCGGACGTCGAGCAGGGTGGTGTCGGCCGGCAGCTCGCCGGCCAGGTCGGACACGGTGACGCTGGGCACGGTTTGTGGGTTCACAACCACGATGGTGCCATGTCCTCCCGTCCGCGCCCACCACCCGGCCCCTCACCCGGAGGACTGGGCGATTCGCTGGGCCAGCATCATCAACTGCTCGGTCGGCAGCGCGCCGGGATAGTCGTTCATCTCCGGATCATCGCCCTGCGTCCGGGCCTTCTCCTCGGCCGAGGAGAGCGCGCTGCTGTCCATTTGGGTCACCTCGCTGACGGCGACCCGGACACCGCTCGGCGAGTAGAGCTCGACCCGCTGGTAGGTCTCGCGGATGGGACCGTCCGCGTTGTCGGTGGTGTGCGCGGCCAGGTACTCGTTGACCACCATGCCGTCGAGGGTGAGCTGGTGGAGGGTGCCGGCACAGATCTGGCCCGATGACCGGTACTGCTTGGCGTCGATGGCGGCGGCGGTGGTCGGATCGCCGGCGAAGCCGGTGCGTTCCAGGGTGATGACACTGGAGAGGCTGGTGGAGGTACCGGCGAGCTGCACGATCAGGCCGGTGTCCATTGGCCCGACCGGTGGCCTGGACACGTGCGTGATGCCGAGGTGCGACTGGTCGAAGAGGGTCTGCACCTGTGCCTGGAACAGCTGCGCGGCCGCGGCGTCCGCCGGCAGTGCCTGGTCCTGCTTCTGGTCGCCGCCGATCATGTCCGGGAGGTCGCACACCCCGGTCATGGTCGGGGTGGGAATGACCGTGACCGGAGGGGCGGTCCGGGTGGTGACCGGCAGCGGTGGCTGGCCGGCGGCGGTGGCGACCCTGCCGGGTTCGGTCAGCCGGCCCAGCGCGGTCGCGCCGAGTGCGACGCCCGTGATCAGCACCACCGCGGCCAGGGACGCGGAGAGCACCTGCATCCTGGCCCGGCGCCTGCCCCGCTCGACGATCTGGACGAGATCGGTGTGCACCGGGGGCGCCGGCTGTAGGTCGACCGCGGCCAGCAGCGCGTCGCGCACCCAGTCCTCGTCGGCCAGCAACTCCACCACCGTGTCGTTGGCGTCGTCAGCGGCGTTGGCGTCGTGGTTGTCGTCGTCCTCCAGCATGTGTCCTCCTCACCCCATTCTCTCGACGACTCGGCGTTCCAGTGGCGCGCCGGCCAGGTCCTGGTAGGCGACCCGCAGCGCGGCGAGGCCACGCGAGGTCTGGCTCTTGACCGTGCCCGCCGAGCAGCGCAGCGTCTGCGCCACCTGCTCGATGGACATGTCCTGTACGAACCGCAGCACCAGCACGGCGCGCTGCCCCTCGGGCACCCCGTGCAGGGCCGCGAACAGCGCGTTGCGCTCGTCGACCTGCGCCTCGCCAGAGGCCACCGGGGAGTCCGGCACCTCCGCGACGGCCTGTTCCCTGGCCCGGCCCCGCCGCCGGCTGTCCAGGAACGTCCTGGTCAGCACCGTACGCAGGTAGGCTTGTGCGGTTTCCGGCCGGACCCTGCTCCAGTGCGCGTACATCCGGACGAACGCGGTCTGTGCGATCTCCTCGGCCTCGTTCCAGTTCCCGCACAGCGCGTAGGCGATCCGCCGGGCCGGCATGAACCAGGCCGCGAAGAAGTCCGCGAACTCGTCGGTCCTGGTCGACCCCCTGCTACGGGACGACGCCGACCCACGGCCAGCGGCCCACCTGCTCATACTCTCAATACGCGCGGGCAGGCCGCGAGGTTGCCCGGTAGGGAGAAACCCAGCGCCGAAAATTCAGCGGCGGTGTCGGCCGTCGGCGAAGGTGGCCTGCTCCGGCTCCCGCGTCGGCCCGAACCGGTCGCGGTCCCGGACGAAGCCGAGCGGGTCCGGGGCGTGCATCCGCAGCAGCAGCCGGTTGACGTCGGCCGGTCTCCGGGCCTGGGTCGCCCTGCTGACCAGGTACACGGTGATGAACGCGGCCGGCACGCTGACCAGCGCCGGCTGCACCACCAGCCAGGGCGCCCAGTCGCCGGTCCGCTCGCTGACGACGTTGAGCACCGCCGCCGCCAACACCAGCCCGCCCCCGACCACGATCCCGGCCGCCGCGCCGACCCAGGTCAGCCGCGACCACCAGATACCCAGCAGCAGCACGGGACAGAAGGTGGAGGCGGCCAACGCGAAGGACATCCCGACGCTGATCGACACCTCCGTCGGGGGCAGCAGGATCGCCAGGGCCAGCGGCAGGATCGCGGCGATCACGGTGGCCACCCGGAAGTCGCGGACCCGGCCGGGCCCCAGCTCCGTGGACAGCACCCCGGCGATGCTCACGAGCAGGCCGGAGGACACCGACAGGAACGCCGCGAACGCGCCGGCCACGATGACCGCGGCCAGGATCTCCCCGGCGGTGCCGGGCAGCATGGTGGTGGGCAGCAGCAGAACCGCCGCGTCGGTCTGGTTGGTGACCAGCAGTTGCGGCACGTACAGCCGGGACAGCACGCCCAGCACCGTCGGGAACAGGTAGAACAGGCCCAGCAGCAGCAGCACGTGCAGGGTGGTGCGGCGGGCGGCCTTGCCGTTGGGGTTGGTGTAGAAGCGGACCAGCACGTGCGGCAGGCCCATCGTGCCCAGAAACAGCGCCAGGATCAGCGAGTACGTGGCCAGCAGCTCGGAGACGCCCCGGTCCTGCGGGCGCAGCCACAGCGAGTCGGTGGCCGGCGCGCCCACGACGCCGGGCACCGCGGAGCCCTGGCTGAAGGCCATCGAGGTGCCGGGGGCGACGGTGTGCTGTTGGCCGAGGAACCAGGTGACCCGCCCGTTGGCCGGCTCGCCGTCGATCCGACCGTGCGCGAGGAAGGTCACCGGGGTCTGCGCCTGGAGCTGGACCGGGGTCGACACGGTGACCGTCATGTTGGTCGGGAAGACCGGCGGCAGGTCGGCGGTCAGCGCCGGCTGGCCGGTGTGGCCGGTGAGGAAGACCGCGATCAGTACGAAGGTCGGCACCAGCAGGGCGAAGAGTTTCACCCAGTACTGGAAGGCCTGCACGACGGTGATCGAGCGCATCCCGCCGCCGAACACGTTGACCGTCACCAGCGCGACCACCACGACCGGGCCGACCCAGTCGGGCACGGGCATGATCGTGGCCAGCGTCAACCCGGCCGCCTGTAACTGCGGGACCAGGTAGAGCAGGCCGATCAGGACGACGAACACGGTGCACAGCTTCTTCAGGCCGGCCGAGCCGAGCCGGCCCTCCGCGAAGTCCGGCACGGTGTAGGCGCCGGAGCGGCGCAGCGGCGCGGACACGAACAGCAGCAGCGCGAGGAAGCCCGCGGTGGCGCCGACGCCGTACCAGAGCGAGTCCATGCCGTCGGAGAAGATCAGCCCGGTGATGCCGAGTAACGAGGCGGCCGAGATGTACTCACCGGCGATGGCCGCGGCGTTGCGCCGGGACCGCACGATCCGCCGCGCGAGCAGGAAGTCCGCGGTGGTGTTGGCCTGCCGGGAGCTGTGGAAGCCGAGGTAGAACGTGACGGCACCGATCGCGGCGATGCCGCCGATGGCCCATAGGTTCGGTTCCACGAATCCGCTCTGCCGGCAGAAGGGTCGAGTGTCAGCTCTCGACCATGTTCACGAAGTCCTTCTCGTGTCGCTCGGCCAACCGGTTGTACCAGTATCCGATCCCGAGCAGCACTGGGAAGGGTAGGACGCCCAGCAGCAACCACGGTAGCCGCAGGCCGAGAACATCCAGGTTGGCGAAGGTCGGCGAGAGGTAGAAGGCCAGCGGCAGCCCGGCCAACGGGATGCCGACCAGCGCCGCGAGGCCCAGCGCCATCCTCAGCTGGGCCCGGACCAGGTTGCGGACCAGCGCCTCACCGACGCTGGTCTGCTCCTCCAGTTCGGTGATGGTGCGCAGCACGGTCACCGGGTTGCGCGAGTCGTTGAGCACGACCCGTTTGCGGCGCGGCGGTTTCGCGGGCACGCCGGCAGCCGAGGATTCGGGTTCGGGCTCCCCGGCTTCCCGCGAGTTGCCGCTGGCGTGCTTGCTCATCGGTGCCCTCGCGGCCTCATCGGTGCCCTCGCTGCGATGCCGGCTCCGACCGGGCACGGGTGCGCGGTGGCCACGGTTGGCTCGCCGGCTCGCGCACGGCGCTACCAGCCGTTCTTCGGCGACCGGACCAGC
>CAJCJE010000080.1 GCA_903970565.1 Candidatus Melainabacteria bacterium
ATCGGGCTTGGTGGGCACGCGCTGGCCAACCGGGCCAACGCCCAGCAGTCCATCGACGCCATCGGCACCCTCACCCCGGCCAGCCCAGCGCCTCGGCTGCCGGCCGGCGCGGACTTCTCCGCCGACGGCACCCCCGGTTTCATCACCGACAACGCCGACTTCTATCGGATCGACACCGCGCTGACCGTGCCGCAGCTGGATGCGCAGAGCTGGTCGCTGCGCATCCACGGCATGGTCGACAAGGAGATCACCTACAACTACGACGACATCCGCAACCGCAAGCTGATCGAACGACCGGTCACGCTGACCTGCGTGTCCGACGAGGTCGGCGGCCCCTACATCTCCACCTCGAACTTCATCGGCGTGCCACTGCGCGACCTGCTGCTGGAGGCCGGGGTCCGGCCGGGCGCGCGGCAGCTGTTCTCCACCAGCGTCGACGGCTTCACCGTCGGCACTCCGGTCGACGCGCTGCTGGACCCGAACCGGGGCGCGATGCTCGCGATCGGGATGAACCGCCAGCCGCTGCCGGTCGAACACGGCTTCCCGGCCAGGATGGTCGTGCCCGGCCTCTACGGGTACGTCTCGGCGACCAAGTGGGTGGTCGACATGGAGCTGACCACCTGGGCCCAACAGGCCTACTGGGTGCCGCGCGGCTACTCGCAGCAGGCGCCGATCAAGACCGAGTCGAGGATCGACAAACCGCAGAGTTTCGCCAGCGTGTCGCCGGGAAAGGTGACCGTCGCGGGGATCGCCTGGGCCCAGTCCAAGGGCATCGACAAGGTCGAGGTCCGGGTGGACAACGGTCCGTGGCAGTCGGCCCAGCTCTCCACCGAGGTCAGCAGGAACACCTGGCGGATGTGGCGCACCTCGTTCACCCTGCGGGCCGGCACGCACACCGTCGAGTCGCGGGCCACCGACGACACCGGCTACACCCAGACCTCGGCGCAGACCGACGAGATCCCCAACGGCGCGACCGGTTGGCCCTCGGTCACCTTCACCGTCAGCGGCTGAGGTTCCCGCGCCCTCGGTGGGCTTCGCGGCGCCCCGTCACCGGCTCACGACCCCCGATACCGGCGACTTTGTGCATACGTTCACAAATGGCTACCGTATTTGAGTCACGCCGCAGACGGCCCCCGTCAGTGCGTCGATCCAAGTTCCGGCGCACCCGGCGTGCCCACGGTTTCTTCAGCGCGGTGCTGGTGGCCGAGGCCGGTTGGCGTTGGCACCCTGGACAGTGGACGGCAGAGTCGACAGTGGCAAGGAGTGACGGCGTGACGGTGCAGCGAGGCCGGGGACGTGGGATCACGCCCAGTCGTCCGGCTGATGCCGTCACCGAACCGATGCCCGCCGTCGGCGCCGACGGCGAGCCCGTGCGTGATCGTGCGCGGGTCATTCCGGAGGCCGCCGTCGCTCGTCTCGCCGTCTACCTCCGCGTGCTGTCCGGTCTGTCCGAGCAGGGTGTCGGCACCATCTCCAGCGAGGAACTCTCCGCCGCGGCCGGGGTGAACTCGGCGAAACTGCGCAAGGACCTCTCCTACATCGGCTCCTACGGGACCAGGGGTGTCGGATATGAGGTCCGAGTCCTGATCGAGGAGATCGAACGCATCCTCGGACTGACCCGAAAGCACAGCGTCGCGGTGGTCGGGATAGGTAATCTTGGTCACGCGCTGGCCAACTACGGCGGCTTCCGTAGCCGGGGTTTCCCGGTGGCCGCGCTGTTCGATGTCGAGGAAGACCTCATTGGCGTACCAGTTGGGGGGATTCCGGTCGATCACATCGACGACATTTCCCGCATCTGTGCCGAACGCGGTGTGTCCATCGGGGTGGTCGCGACCCCGCCCTCGGCCGCCCAGCTCGTGTGTGACCGTTTGGTATCTGCGGGCGTCCGATGCATTCTTAATTTCGCGCCCGTAGTACTTCAGGTGCCCGACGATGTCGAGGTGCGCAAGGTCGATCTCGCGGTCGAGATGCAGATCTTGTCCTTCCACGTCGCGCGTCGGGCCGATGAGGCAGCCGACAGTGCCGCCGCAGCCAGCGGCGCCCTGGCCGAGGACTCGGGAGGCGGCGCGCACCGGGCCGACGAGGTACGGGCCGGTGCAGCCAGCACGGGGCGAGACGCAGGGCGTGGGGCGACGGCGAACAGTAGGGCGAGTGGACCGGTGAACGGTGCGGAGGTTACTGGGGTGAACGGCATGGTGATTCGCCGATGAACGTCCTTGTGGTCGGTATGTCGCACCGCAGCGCCGGGGTCGGTGACCTCGAGCGCGCGAGCATCTCCACGACCGACACCGCGAAGGTCCTGCACGAGCTGCTGAGCTGTGCGCACGTCAGCGAGGTGCTGCTGCTCTCGACCTGCAACCGGGTCGAGGTCTACGCCGTCGTCGAGACCTTCCACGGCGGCCTGTCCGATCTGTCCAGCGTGTTGGCCCGCCAGTCCGGCGAGGACGTCGCGCAGCTGTGCGAGAAGCTCTACGTCCACTATGCGGCCGCCGCCGTCGAGCACCTGTTCTCGGTCGCCGCGGGCCTGGACTCGATGGTCGTCGGCGAGGCCCAGATCCTCGGCCAGCTGCGCGGCGCCTACGCCGCCGCCGACGCGGCCGGCACCGTCGGGCGCACCCTGCACGAACTGATCCAGTACGCGCTGCGGGTCGGCAAGCGGGTGCACGCCGACACCGGCATCGACGCCGCCGGAGCCTCCGTCGTCGCCGAGGCTCTCGCCGACGCCGACCGCGTCCTCGGTGGTCTCGCCGGCCGCCGGGCGCTGATCGTCGGCGCTGGCTCGATGGGCGGCCTGGCCGCCGCGTCGCTGCGCAAGGCCGGCATCGGCGAGGTGGTCGTCGCCAACCGGACCGAGGCCAACGGCACCCGGCTGGCCGCCGGACTGAGCGCCGAGGGGGTCTCGGCCCGCGCGATCGGCCTGGCCAACCTGCCGGCCGACATCGCCGCCGCCGACCTGCTGCTGGCCTGCACCGGTTCGGTCGACGTGGTCGTGTCCGCGCTGACCGTCGCCACCGGCCTCGCCGACCGGGCCCCCGGCCGACCGCTGGTGGTCTGCGACCTCGGGCTCCCACGCGATGTCGACCCGGCCGTGGCCGAACTGCCCGGCGTCACCGTCGTCGACCTGGAAACCCTCCGCGCCCGGCTCTCCGCCGCCCCGGCCGGCCAGGACACCGAGCGGGCCGGCGCGATCCTCGCCGAGGAGGTGCGCGGCTACCTCGCCGCGCAGCGCTCCGCCGAGGTGACGCCGACCGTCACCGCCCTGCGTCGCCGGGCCGCCGAGGTGGTGGACGCCGAACTGCTGCGGATGGATTCCCGACTGCCCGAACTCGACGACCAGGTGCGCGGCGAACTCGCCAAGACGGTGCGTCGCGTGGTCGACAAGCTGCTGCACACGCCGACCGTGCGTGTCAAGCAACTGGCCTCGGCTCCCGGTGGCGCCAGCTACGCGGACGCGCTGCGCGAACTGTTCGAACTGGACCCGAAGACCGCGGCCGTGGTCAGCGCCTCCTCCGCCGTCAACGGTGTCGACGCGCTCGACGCGCTCGACGGCCTGGCGGCGCACGACGGCCTGAGCCTCACCGGGCCCAGCCTCGCGGCCAACCTGGCCAACCTGAACGCCAATCTCGGGATCGATCTCGATGGAGAGGCCCAAGCGTGAGTGAAGTCCAACGCGGCGACGCGGCCGAGGTGAACGAGCCTGCCGAACCGGCAGGACAGGCCCTGCCACCGGGCCGCGCCACCGTCGGCCGGGTGCTGCGCATCGGTACCAGGGGCAGTGCGCTGGCCCTGGCCCAGACCCGCCTGATGGCCGAGGCGCTGGAGGCCGCCGGCACGGCCGTGGAGATCGTCACGGTCTCCACCGTCGGCGACCGCTCCAGCGCGCCCGTCGCCGAACTCGGGGTCGGGGTCTTCACCTCGGCCCTGCGCGACGCCCTGGCCGCGGGCGACGTCGACATCGCGGTGCATTCCTACAAGGACCTGCCGACCGCTCCGGACCCCCGGCTCGTGCTGGCCGCGGTGCCGGCTCGGGAGGACCCGAGGGACGCGCTGGTCGCCCGCGACGGGCTCACCCTCGGCGAGCTGCCGACCGGCGCCAGGATCGGCACCGGCGCGCCCCGGCGGGCCGCCCAACTGGCCGCGCTGGGTCTCGGTTTGGAAATCGTGCCGATTCGCGGCAATGTAGACACCAGGATTCGCAAGGTCACCGATGGCGAACTCGACGGAGTCGTCCTGGCCAGGGCCGGGTTGGCCCGGCTGGGCCGGACCGCCGAGATCACCGAGGTGCTCGAACCGATCCAGATGCTGCCCGCACCGGCCCAGGGCGCCCTCGCTCTGGAATGCCGGGTTGATGACATGGACACCGAGCATTTGCTCGGTGCGACTCTCGATGATGAGGGCACCAGGGCCGCTGTGGCCGCTGAGCGTGCGCTGCTCGCCGCGCTCGAAGCGGGTTGCCGCGCGCCAGTTGGTGCATTGGCCGAAGTCGTGGAGGATGTGGTTGACGACGGTGCCGGCGGAGAACGGACGGTTCTCCGGCTGTCGCTGCGTGGCCTTGCGGCCACCCCGCACAACGAGATCCTCCGTGCTTCCGCCGTTTCTGACCTGACCAACGCAGACGAACTCGGCCGCACACTGGCCGCCGAGCTGCTCGATCTCGGGGCCGCGGTGTTGTCCGGCCCGGAGGCATAGTTTGATGGAGAGTGCCCAGATGACCCGCGCACGCAAGGCCCCCGGACGGATCGCTTTCGTGGGCTCCGGCCCCGGCGACACCGGGTTGCTCACCGTTCGGGCCAACGAGTTGTGCACCAATGCCGAGCTCGTGGTGACCGATCCTGATGTTCCGTCCGCGGTACTCGCCCTCATCGGCGAAGACGTGGAACTGCGGCCCGCCGTCGGCGACCCCGCCGATGTGGCGAGGGACCTGGTGACCGAGGCCAAGGCCGGCCGGTCCGTGGTCCGGCTCGTGGCCGGCGACCCACTCACCCTCGACGCGGTGGTCCGCGAAGCGCAGGCCGTCGCCCGCAGCAGTATCGCCTTCGACGTGGTCCCCGGCGTGCCGGCCGGTACCGCGGTACCGGCCTATGCCGGTGTCGCGCTCGGTGCCGTGCATACCGAGGTCGACGTCCGAGGCGACATCGACTGGGCCGGCCTCGCCGCCGCCCCCGGTACCCTGGTGCTGCACGCTACCGGCGGGCACCTGGCCGAGGCGGCGTCCTGCCTGGTCGAGAACGGCCTCGCCTCGCAGACCCCGGTGGCGGTGACGGCGGATGGCACCGGCAACGGCCAGCGCACCGTGGACACCACGCTGGCCTCGCTGGCCGCTGACGCCGGCGAACTCGGCGGCCACCTGGTGGTCACCGTCGGTGCGGCCGCCGGCAACCGCTCGAAACTGTCCTGGTGGGAGTCCCGAGCGCTCTACGGCTGGAAGGTGCTGGTGCCGCGCACCAAGGACCAGGCCCTGGAGATGAGCGAGAAACTCCGCTCGCACGGCGCGATCCCGGTCGAGGTGCCCACCATCTCGGTCGAACCGCCGCGCAGCCCCGCCCAGATGGAACGCTCGGTCAAGGGCCTGGTCGACGGCCGCTACCAGTGGGTCGTGTTCACCTCGACCAACGCCGTCCGCGCGGTGTGGGAGAAGTTCCGCGAGTTCGGTCTGGACGCGCGGGCGTTCTCCGGCGTGAAGATCGCCTGCGTCGGTGAGTCCACTGCGGCGAAGGTGCGCTCGTTCGGCATCATCCCCGAGCTGGTGCCCTCCGGGGAGCAGTCCAGCGAGGGCCTGCTGGCCGACTTCCCGCCGCACGACGACATCCTGGACCCGGTCGACCGGGTGCTGTTGCCACGGGCCGACATCGCCACGGAGACTCTTGCCGCCGGTCTGCGTGACCGTGGCTGGGAGATCGACGACGTCACCGCGTACCGCACGGTCCGTGCGGCGCCGCCGCCCGCCGACACCCGCGAGATGATCAAGTCCGGTGGATTCGACGCGGTGTGCTTCACCTCCTCCTCCACGGTGCGCAACCTCGTCGGCATCGCCGGTAAGCCGCACACCAGGACCTTGGTCGCCTGCATCGGGCCGAAGACGGCGGAGACCGCGCACGAGTTCGGGTTGCGGGTGGACGTGCAGCCGGAGGAGGCCTCGGTGGCCAACCTGGTCGACGCGCTCGCCCAGCACGCGGCCCGGCTGCGGGCGGAGGGCGCACTCCCGCCCCCGCGCAAGACCAAACGTGCCCGCCGCTGACCCACTCGGATGTCCCGGTAACGCGGTTCGTCTTGTTCGTCGACAGATCCACCCGCTCCGCTTCGCCGAGGCATGTGCCGCCGCCGGGCAGTTCTCCTGCCGGGCGGCGGCGCCATCGGCTGGTGGGTCGGTGGCCACGGTTGATCCGGTGCCCGGATGGTTCGAACCGGTAGCACATTCCGGCACGGGACGTCGAGGTTATCCACAGGTGCAACGGTTATCCACAGGCACCCATCGTCAGCCCACCTCCCATCCCGAACCGGACTAGGCTGGAGCAGGGCCGCCTTCCCCCAGGGAGGGTGGGGGCTGTTCTTTTTAGCTTTGTGGAATTTCGGGATGGTGGGGTGGCCGGGGTTTTGGCTGGTCGAGGGCGGTTTCTGGCGGGTTTCGGGTGGATGGTTCGCACGCGGCCGGCTCGATGATGGTCGGGTTCGTCGCGGGTGGTGGCGATCGCCGATCGCAGCGGACACCGGGCGCGATCGGGTTCGGCCTCGGGCAGCTGTGCACAGGTTCCGAACCGGCCGAGTTCGCGACCGAGCGTGGCCGTTCCGGCGGATTTCTGGCCTGGGATGTGTGCACCAGAGGCGTTGAAGCGACAGAGGTTGACGAGATAGCGCCAGAGATTGACGAGACAGAGCGTTGGTTGAAGCGATGGAGCGTTGAAGGAGGGTTCGGTGTTCCCCACTCATCGGCCGCGTCGGCTGCGCAACACCCCTGCGGTGCGGCGGCTGGTCAGCGAAACCACGATCCGGCCGCGCCAGCTGGTGCTGCCCATGTTCATCAAGGAAGGCGCCACCGAGCCGGCTCCCATCGAGTCGATGCCGGGCGTCCTCCAGCACAGCCGTGATTCGCTGCGCAAGGCCGCGGTCGACGCGGTGCGGGCCGGCGTCGGCGGACTGATGATCTTCGGAGTGCCCGCGCGGCGGGACGCGGTCGGCTCCGGCGCGACCGATCCGAACGGCGTGCTCAACGTGGCCCTGCGCGACCTGCGCAGTGAACTCGGCGACGACACCGTGCTGATGGCCGACACCTGTCTGGACGAGTTCACCGACCACGGCCACTGCGGCGTGCTCACCCCCGACGGACGGGTCGACAATGACGCGACGCTGCGGGTGTATGCCGACATGGCCATCGCACAGGCCGAATCGGGTGCGCACTGGCTCGGCCCGAGCGGCATGATGGACGGCCAGATCGGCGCCATCCGGACCGCGCTGGACGGGGCCGGCCTGACCGACACGGGCATTCTGGCCTACTCGGCGAAGTACGCCAGCGCCTTCTACGGACCGTTCCGCGACGCGGTGGAGTCCGCGCTCCAGGGCGATCGCAAGACCTACCAGCAGGACCCGGCCAACCTCACCGAGGCGCTGCGCGAGGTCGAACTCGACCTCGACGAGGGCGCGGACGCGGTGATGGTCAAGCCGGCGCTGGCCTACCTCGACGTGCTCCGCGCGGTCGCCGAGATGAGCCCGGTGCCGGTTGCCGCCTACCAGGTGTCCGGCGAGTACGCGATGGTCGAGGCAGCCGCGGCCCGTGGCTGGCTGGACCGGGACCGGACCATTCTGGAGACGCTGACGGCGATCCGCCGGGCCGGCGCGGACATCGTGCTGACCTACTGGGCGGTCGAGGCGGCGGCCTGGCTGGCCAACGCCTGACCCCGGCCCTGAACACGAGACGGGCCCTGAACACGAGACCGGGCCTGAACACGAGACCGGGCCCGGTGGACAGCGCGGCCGGACGCGGCCTACCGTCACGCATTGTGAGTCAGCAGCGGAAACGGGGCGAGTTCTCGCCGATGCCCTCGGGCGCGCATCCCCCGGCGGAGTCCTTGCGACCGCCGGTACCGGTGCAGGTGGCCTTCTGGATCTGGATCGCCAGCGCGGTCCTGGTCCTGGTCCGGGCCGTGCTGGTCTTCGGCCAGAAGAACGAGATCATCAGCGAACTGCGCACCCAGAAGCCGGCGGGCCTGTCGCCGAGTGAGTATCCGCAGGCCGCGCAGACCCTGATCGAGGTGCAGGTCGCGGTGTTCGTGCTGGCCGCGCTGTTCTACGTCTTCTTCGCCTACAAGGTGCGGGGCGGCCGGAACTGGGCGCGGCTGACCATCACCGTGCTGACCGTGATCGGAGTGATCTACAGCGCGTACACCGGGCTGAACTGGAATGTCATCCTCAGCCTGCTGATCAGCGTGGTCGCGGTGGTCCTGGTCTACCTGCGCCCGTCGGCCGACTACTTCGCCGCCTACAAACGGGCGAAGTGACCCCCGCGACCGTGACCGAACCAGATTCCGATGGTGTCACCCGATATGCCGAACTCGGCTCGACCTGGTGGCCGGTGGCCTGGGGACCGGTCTTCGCGTTGGTCGGCGCCGTTCTCGAAGCGTTGACCGGGCCGGTGCACGTACTCGGCTGGCTGGTGGTCGGTGTCGCGCTGGCCATTCTGACGATCGTCTGGGTGCAGGCGCGCCGTCGGGTGTGCTCGGTCCGGCTCACCCACGACACGCTGTACCTGGGCCGCGAGGGTCTGCCGGTGGCCAGGATCGCCGAGTTCGAGGAGGTCGGCGCTCCGCTGGGCGCTCGGGTTCTCGGCGGCGGATGGACGGTGCCCAAGCGGTTCGCCGAACTGCCGCTGCGGCTGCGGGATGACACCGTCGTGTTGGCCTGGGCCAAGAACCCGGACGCGCTGCGGGCCGCACTGCGTCCGCTGGTCGGTCCGTGGGAAGCTGACACCTCGTGACATCGGCAGGGCGAGGAGTTCGCCACCGCAGGTGACCAGCGGGTTCGCCCAGCAGTGCGCGGCCGGCAGGACGAGGAAACCCAGCGGAACCAGAGGAAGAGGGGCAGGCGCGGTGACCACCACAACGCAGCCGCCGGCGACACCGAGCCATATCGGTCGGCTGGACGGGCTCAACCAGCCGTGGCGCGCCTTCCTCGCCATCGGCGAGGTCGTGTTGGCCGCCGTCGCCGTGGTGGTCGGGATCTGGTGCTGGCATCGCGGCATCGTGCCGATCGTGACCCCGACGGGTGCCGGCACGCCGCCCCTGGTGTCCGTGGTGTTCTACGGCGACTGGATGTCCAGCGCGATCGGCCTGTGCGCCCTCGCCGCGCTACTGCTGCTCGACGCGCTGCGCCAGACCGTGCTGGCGATGCGCACCCGGCGCCGGCGCCGGGCCGGCCTGCCCCCGGTGACCGAACCGCTGGTCGATGACCCGAGCCTGGACGAGCAGGCCTAGCCGAGCCGACCTGGCCGAACCGCTTTAGGGTAATTTCCAGGAACCTCTCAGGTAGTTGCCAGCTCATTCACCGAGAATCGGATTTTGCCCGGGTATCCACTGGGCACACCGTGCTGCCCTGGCGGTGCAGGCGCTGGGAAGGAGCGGCAGATGGCGGATCGCACCCAGCTGCTTGTGGTCGAGGATGATTCGAGCATTCGCGAGCTGCTCGCGACCAGTCTGCGCTTCGCCGGTTTCGACGTCGCGACCGCGGCGACCGGGAGCGAGGCGTTGCGAGCGGTGGAGCGCAACTGTCCGGACCTGATGTTGCTGGACGTGATGCTGCCCGACCGCAACGGCTTCGACGTGCTGCGCTGGCTGCGTTCCGGCGGCCAAACCGTGCCGGTGCTGTTCCTGACCGCGCGGGACGCGGCCGAGGACAAGATCATGGGCCTGACCATCGGCGGCGACGACTACGTCACCAAGCCGTTCAGCCTGGAGGAGGTCATCGCCAGGGTGAACGCGGTGTTGCGCCGCACCAAGGGAGTCGCCGAACCGGCCGAGGCGCCGTTGCGCTACGCCGACCTCGAGTTGCATGTGGACAGTCATGAGGTGCGCCGGGCGGACAAGCTGGTTCCCTTGTCACCAACGGAGTTCAAGCTGCTGCACTACCTGATGCGCAATGCCGGCCGGGTGGTGTCCAAGGCACAGATCCTCGATCAGGTCTGGCGGTACGACTTCAACGGCGAGGCGGGGGTGGTCGAGTCCTACATCTCCTACCTGCGGCGCAAGGTCGACGTCGTACAGCCGAGACTGATCCACACCGTGCGCGGCGTCGGCTACGTGCTGCGCGTCGCGCCGAACTGACCCGGATGCGTCGATGACCAGAACCGAACCGCCCACACCCGAGCCGGATACCGAGACCCTGGGCCCGATTCCGCCGACCCCGGACCCGACAAACCCGGACCTGGACCCGACAAACCCGGACCCGGACGTGAACCCTGATGCGGCGAACCAGGACACGGCGGCCGTGCCCCGGTACCCGGTGGGTGTTCCGGTGCCGCCGCGTCGGCATCGGGTGCGGCCTTTTCACGCGCTGGGCAGCGCGTTCGGCCGGCTGCCGCTGCGGGTGCATCTGGTGGTCGCCCTGGTGGTCCTGCTGGCCGCCGGCCTGTTCGGCACCTGGTGGGCGGCATCGGCCGAAATGCAGTACTACCTGGTCGGCCAGGTCAACCAGCGGTTGGAGCGGGCCGGGCACGCCTTCGACCACTTCCCGCTCGGCCAGCCCCCGGACGGTCGACGGCTGCGCGAGGCGGCGCCGCCCGGCGGCGGGTACGTGGTGCTGCTGACCATCGCGGGCCAGACCACCACCTACAAC
>CAJCJE010000081.1 GCA_903970565.1 Candidatus Melainabacteria bacterium
CTGGAACATCACCGCCGGCCGGGAGGTGTTCCTGGCCAGTTCACCGGCGTTCGGCCGGTCGAGACCGGCGACGAGGTTGAGCAGGGTGGTCTTGCCGCAGCCGGACGCGCCGAGCAGGCACACGAACTCGCCGGGGTCCACCCGCAGATCCACGCCGGCCAGCGCGGACACCGCCACCGGCCCCCGGCCGAAGCTCTTGTGCACCCCGCTCAACCGCACCGCGGGGAGGCTGGTCGACTCCGTCGCGGGCGCGTTCAGTGTCGCGGTCATCTCCCGGCCCTGCCTTCCTTTGTCGCGCGCCCGGGCGGCGTGCCCCGGGCGCTGTCCCACCAGGTGTCCGGTCAGTTGCCGCCGATGGCGCCGGCACTGACCGTGGGCTGGCCCTCGGCCTTCAGTTCGTTGTTCAGCAGGGTCAGGTCGGCGAAACCGGCCACCTTGGGGGCGGTCTTGACGATGCCGGCGGTCACCTGGTCGGTGGCCAGCGCGGGGAAGTCCGAGGCGAGCGGGTCCGGGGTCATGGTGATCTTGCTGAACGCCCGGTCGATCACGGCCTGGCTCAGCGCCTTCCCGGTCAGCTGCTTGAGTTCGTCGTTGACCGCGGCCTCGGCCGCCGCGTTGTTCGCCTTGGCCCAGTTGATCGAGTCCAGCTCGCCCTTGAGCAGTCCCTGCACGGTTTCCGGGTGCTGCTCCAGGTACTGGGTGCGCACGATCAGCACGGTGGTCGGGAACCGGCCCTGCGGCCACAGCGTGCTCTCGTCCACGAGCACCTTCGCGCCGCCGGCCGCCAGCAGCTGCGAGGACCACGGCTCGGGCAGCCAGGCACCCTGGATCTCGCCCTTCTGGAACTCGGTGAGCGTGCTCGGGTTGGCCAGGTTGACCACGTTGACCTTGCCGGTGAGCTTGTTGTTGGCCAGCCAGGTCTTCAGTGACACGTCCTGGGTGTTGCCCAGCTGCGGGGTGGCGATGGTCTTGCCGATCAGATCGCTCGGCGAGTTGATGTTGTTGGCCACCACCAGCTGCGCGCCGCCCGAGGTCGCCCCGGCGATCAGCCGGACCGCCTGGCCGTCGGACTTGGAGAAGGCGTTGATGGCCGGACCGGAGCCGATGAACGCCGCGTCCAGCGAACCGCCGAGCAGCGCGTTGACCTCGTCCGGGCCGGCGTTGAACGACTGCGGGGTCAGTTTGGTCGTGCCGATGTCCTTGGCGAAGAAGCCCTTGTCCAACCCGACCAGCGCGGCCGCGTGGGTTACGTTCGGGAAGTAGCCGAGGCGTAATTCGGCGGCGGCGCCCTGGTCGCTGCTGGTGGCCGGGGCGCTGCTGGCCCGTGAGCAGGCGCTCAGGCCGAGGACGAGTACGGCGGCCTGCGCCGCGACAGCAGCCGTCAACAGAGTGCGCGTGCGGCGGGTGGCGATCTTCACGGGGGGACGTGCCTTTCTCAGGACCGGGCGGGGAGCCGGGGCGAAGGACCGGGGGAGAGGAGTTCGGTGTCGTTGGCGATCGGTTCGTCGGTGATCAGGACGGGTAGCGGGGCGCCGACCAGTCCGGCGGCCAGGGTCGCGCCGTCGGAGGGGTCGATGACCAGGAAACAGCCGGTGCGCCGGTTGGTGGTGTACCGGTCGACCGGAAGGGCTTGGGCGGTGCGGAAGGTCACCTGGCCGATCTCGTTGAGCTGCAACGACTCCGGCTCGGGCGTACTGGACAGGTCCTGCTCGTTGAACCGGGAGTCCAATGAGGACGCAATGGCCGGCACGGTCCGGGTGGCGTGCTTGATCAGCAGCCGGGCGCCGGGCCGCAGTGGCTTGTCCGACAGCCAGCAGAGCGTGGCGTCGATCTCGTCGGTCGGTTCGGGGGCGTTCTCGGCGGCGGCGATCAGGTCGCCTCGGGAGATGTCGATGTCGTCGTCGAGCAGCAGGGTGACCGAGCGGCCGGCGAGCGCTTCGGCCAGCGGTCCGTCCGCGGTGTCGATCCGGCTGACCCGGCTGCGGTGTCCACCGGGCAGCACGACGACCTCGTCGCCCTCGCTGACCGTGCCCGCCGCGACCTGGCCCGCGTAGCCCCGGTAGTCCGGGTGTTCGGCGGTGCGGGGGCGGATCACGTACTGGACCGGGAACCGGAACGGCACGTCGTGCGGGTCCGGTTCCACCGGCACGGTTTCCAGGTGCCGCAACAGGGTCGGCCCGGTGTACCAGGGAGTGTTCGCGGAGGGCTCGACCACGTTGTCGCCGAGGAGCGCGGACACCGGGATGGTCAGCACCGAGTCCTCGGTATGGCCCAGCGCGGTGGCGTGCGCGGTGAACTCCTTGGCGATGCGGGCGAAGACCGTTTCGTCGTAGTCGACCAGGTCGATCTTGTTCACGGCCAGCACCAGCCTCGGCACCCCGAGCAGGGCCAGTACCGCGGCGTGCCGGCGGGTCTGCTCCAGGACGCCCTTGCGCGCGTCGACGAGCAGGATCGCCAGTTGCGCGGTGGAGGCGCCGGTGACCGTGTTGCGGGTGTACTGCACGTGGCCGGGGGTGTCGGCCATGATGAAGGACCGGTGCGGGGTGGCGAAGTAGCGGTAGGCGACATCGATGGTGATGCCCTGTTCGCGTTCCGAGCGCAGGCCGTCCACGAGCAGGGACAGGTCGGGCGTGGCCAGGCCGCGGTCGACGCTGGCCCGGTGGATCGCGTCCAGCGTGTCGGCCAGCACCGACTTGGTGTCATAGAGCAGCCGACCGACCAGAGTGGATTTGCCGTCGTCGACGCTGCCGGCCGTCGCGAGGCGGAGAAGATCACCCATCAGAAGTAGCCCTCCCGTTTGCGATCTTCCATAGCCGCCTCGGACAACCGGTCGTCGGCCCTGGTGGCACCGCGTTCGGTGAGGCGGCTGGCGGCCACCTCGGCGATCACCGTGGCGACGTCGGCGGCGTCGGACTCGACCGCGCCGGTGCAGGAACCGTCGCCGACGGTGCGGTAGCGGACCGTACGCTCCCGCACGGTTTCCGTCTCCAGGGGGCCACCCCACGGACCGGAGGTCAGCAGCATTCCGTCGCGCAGGTAGACGGAACGTCGGTGTGCGAAATAAATTGACGGCAGTTCGATGCGCTCGCGTTCGATGTAGCGCCAGACGTCCAATTCGGTCCAGTTGGACAGGGGGAACACTCGGACGTGTTCACCGGCTTTGTGCCTACCGTTATACAGGTTCCACAGCTCCGGCCGCTGCCTTTTCGGCTCCCACTGTCCGAAAGCGTTACGAAGGCTGAAGATCCGCTCCTTGGCCCGCGCCCGCTCCTCGTCCCGCCGGCCGCCGCCGAACACCGCGTCATAGCGGTTGTCGTTGATGGTGTCCAGCAGTGGCACGGTCTGGAGCGGGTTGCGGGTGCCGTCCGGGCGCTCGGCCAGCCGGCCGTCGTCGATCCAGTCCTGCACCCGCGCGACGACCAGCCGCAGCCCGTACCGCTGCACCATCCGGTCCCGGAAGTCGATGACCTCGTCGAAGTTGTGCCCGGTGTCCACATGCAACAGTGGAAACGGCACCGGAGCCGGCCAGAAGGACTTGATGGCCAGGTGCAGCAGCAGGGTGGAGTCCTTGCCGCCGGAGAACAGGACCACCGGCCGGTCGAACTCGCCGGCCACCTCGCGGAAGATGTGGATCGCCTCGGACTCCAGCGCGTCCAGGGCGCGGGTCTGCGACGCGGTCAGCGGCTCCTCGGTCGCCGCCCGCTCCACCTGGGTCATTTGTCCCCTCCACCGTGCAGACCGCACTCGGTCTTGGCCAGGCCGGCCCAGCGGCCACTGCGCGGGTCGGCGCCGGGCAGCGGTTTCGCCGTGCAGGGCGCGCACCCGATCGAGGGATATCCCTCGGCGACCAGTGGGTTCTCCAGGATGCCGTGTTCGGTGAGGTAGTCGTTGAACTCCTCGTCGGTCCACGCCGCGATCGGGTTGACCTTGACCAGTCCGTTGCCCTCGTCCCAGTCGACGATCGGGGTGTTCGCCCTGGTCGGGGCGTCCACCCGGCGGACCCCGGTGACCCAGGCGCGGTAGCCGGCCAGGGTTTCCCGCAGCGGCACCACCTTGCGCAGGAAACAGCAGCGGTCCGGGTCGCGCTCGTACAGGCGCGGGCCCTCGTGGAGGTCCTGTTCGGCGACGCTGTGGTTGGCCTGTGCGTTGACGATCCTGACCTGCGGGTACACCGTGGCGACCGCGTCGCGGGTGCCGATCGTCTCGGCGAAGTGGTAACCGGTCTGGAGGAACAGCACGTCCACCTCGGGCGCCGCCCTGACCGCGAGATCGATCAGCACCGCGTCCTGCATGTTCGCGGCCACGATCCACTCGCGGCCGAAGGTCCGCGCCGTCCAGGCCAGCGCCTGCGCCGCGTCGGCGTCGGACAACTCGGCTCTGGCCGCCAGGGCCAGTGCCTTCAGTTCCGCCTTCAGTTCCGCCTTCGCCTGATCCGCCTGGTTGTGTTCGGTTGTCGTCACCGGGTTACTCCACCAATCGCGAGGCCGACCATTTTCACCTGGAATACCCGCCGGCAGCCCGTGCACAACCAGGCACCGTGTGGTTCCTCCTCCGGCCGGAGGTCTTCCTCCCCGCAGTACGGGCAGTAGATCGGCACCGCGCGCTCGGTCATGTCAGTTCTCCCTCGTCGGCGCGGCCGACCCAGGCGGCGAACCGTTCACCGGGTTCGTGCCCGGCAACGTAGTTGCGCACCACCCGTTCCACGTAGTCACCCAGCTGCGCGGAGGTGACCTTGTGCCCGCGCAGTTTCCGGCCGAATCCGGCATCCAGACCGAGACCGCCACCGAGGTGCACCTGGAAGCCCTCGACCTGGTCGCCGTTCGCGTCGGTGACGATCTGGCCCTTCAGTCCGATGTCCGCGACCTGGATGCGGGCGCAGGAATTGGGGCAGCCGTTGAGATGCACGCTCACCGGATGTTCCAGGCCGGCCTGGATGTCGGCCAGCCGCTGTTCCAGATTGGTGACCAGCGCCGCGGCGCGGGCCTTGGTCTCCACGATCGCCAGCTTGCAGAACTCGATCCCGGTGCAGGCCATCACGCCGCGCCGCCAGGGCGAGGGCCTGGTG
>CAJCJE010000082.1 GCA_903970565.1 Candidatus Melainabacteria bacterium
ACATGTGTGACTAACACTGATTTGCTGAGCAGCGAAGCGGCTGAAGCCGCGTCTCCCATCGCGCCGTCTGGTTCTGACGCCACCTCGACGAACGGAGCAAACGGTTCGGCCCGCCGCAAGGCCGCCGGCCTGTCCGGCATGGTGCTCCCTGAGCTGCGGGAACTGGCTGGTCAGCTCGGCATCACCGGTATCACCGGGATGCGCAAGGGCGATCTGATCGCGGCCATCAAGGAGCGTCAGGGCGGTTCGTCCTCGTCCACCCGGTCCGCTCGGGACGGGGGCCGTGGCGCCTCCTCGCGCGGTGCCCAGACCGAGTTGCCGGTGTCGGCGAACTCCGCGCCCGCCGCCGAAACCACGACCGAGGCACCGGCCGGCCAGCCCGCTACCAACGGGCACGCCTCGCGCCAGGAGACCCCGGACTCGCGCGACGGTGAGGACGGTGGCACCCGCAACCGTCGCCGGCGTGCCGCGAGCCGCCCGGCCGGTAGCCCGGCGGAGGACAGCGTCAACCAGCGCCAACCGGGCGAATCCGGCCGTGGCCAGGTGGGGGAGGCCCCGCAGGCCGAGCGTCGCGAGCGCACCCAGTCCGACCGGCAGAACACCCGGGCTGAGCGCACTGAGCGCACCGCGGGGGATCGTCCGCAGGGCGACCGTCCGCAGGGGGAGCGGCCCCAGAACGACCGCCCGCAGAACGACCGGTCCCAGAGCAGCCGCTCGCAGGGCACCAGCGGTGGCGGCAATGCCGTCCTCGACGACGATGACGAGCGCGGTGGACGCCGGGGTCGGCGTTTCCGGGACCGTCGTCGTCGCGGTGGCCAGGGTGAGGAGCGCGAGCGCGGTGGCCGCGGCGAAAGCCGCGTTTCGGCCGGCAGCCCGGACACCGAGATCCGCGAGGACGACGTCCTGTTGTCCGTCGGCGGCATCCTGGACGTGCTGGAGAACTACGCCTTCGTGCGTACCTCCGGTTACCTGTCCGGTCCCAGCGACGTCTACGTCTCGCTGTCGCTGGTCCGCAAGTACGGGCTGCGTCGCGGTGACGCGATCACCGGCGCGGTGCGCCAGCCGCGTGACGGTGAGCAGCAGCGGCAGAAGTTCAACCCGCTGGTGCGGGTGGACTCGATCAACGGGATGGACCCGGACCAGGCGCGCAACCGCCCCGAGTTCACCAAGCTGACCCCGCTGTACCCGAACGAGCGCCTGCGCCTGGAGACCGAGCCGCACGTGCTCACTACTCGGGTCATCGATCTGGTGATGCCGATCGGCAAGGGCCAGCGCGCGCTGGTCGTCTCGCCGCCGAAGGCCGGTAAGACGATGGTGTTGCAGTCCATCGCCAACGCCATCACCACGAACAACCCCGAGTGCCATCTGATGGTCGTGCTCGTCGACGAGCGGCCCGAGGAAGTCACCGACATGCAGCGCTCGGTGAAGGGTGAGGTCATCGCCTCCACCTTCGACCGGCCGCCGTCGGACCACACCACGGTCGCGGAGCTGTCCATCGAGCGGGCCAAGCGCCTGGTCGAGATGGGCCACGACGTGGTCGTGCTGCTCGACTCGATCACCCGCCTCGGCCGGGCCTACAACCTGGCCGCGCCGGCATCCGGCCGGATTCTCTCCGGTGGTGTCGACTCGACCGCGCTGTACCCGCCGAAGCGTTTCCTCGGTGCGGCCCGCAACATCGAGAACGGTGGCTCGCTGACCATCTTCGCCACCGCGCTGGTGGAAACCGGGTCCACGATGGACACGGTGATCTTCGAGGAGTTCAAGGGCACCGGCAACGCCGAACTCAAGCTGGACCGCAAGATCGCCGACAAGCGGGTCTTCCCCGCCGTCGACGTCGACCAGTCCAGCACCCGTAAGGAAGAGCTGCTGCTCTCCCCGGATGAGCTGGCCGTCACGCACAAGCTGCGCAGGGTGCTGCACGCCCTGGACAGTCAGCAGGCGATCGACCTGCTGTTGCAGCAGTTGCGCAAGAGCCGGACCAACATCGAGTTCCTGATGCAGGTGGCCAAGACCACGCCGGGCAGCAACGGCGACGACTGAGCCTTTCCCTGCTGACGTGTCCCTCCCGCCCCGGGTCCTGGTCTCGGTTCCGCCGAGATCAGGACCCGGCGGCATGTCTGGGGCTGGTGGTCGGGATGGTGATGTCCGGGCCGCCGATGGTGCCGGAGATGGTGCCGGTGGTCGGTGCGTCGACGGGCGGCGCCGGGTCGGGTTCGGCGCCCGTTCCCGGCCGCCAACCGGCGACCAGCAACGCGGTCGCGGGCACCGTGCCGGCCAGGATCGCGATGCTCGGCAGGGCCACGCCGCCGATCAGGATGCCGAGGACCAGGAAGCCGACCGGGTAACCCCGGCGCAGCCAGTCGCGCTGCCGGTCCGTTCGCCAGGCGACCGCCTCGCTCGCGCCGATGGCCACCGCGGTCGCCGCCCCGGACAGGGCACTCGGTGCGGTCAGCTGCCAGGTGAAGGCACCGAAAACGGCATCGACGCACAGGCTCAGCGCGAGTACCAGCAGTACGAACGTGAAGGGCACCAGTAACCAGGCGCCCACGGTGAGTTCGCCGTCCCGCTCATCCGACATGTCTCGCACCTGACATGTGAAGAATTCTGCCGGACCGATCACCCCGGCTCCCTGTCGCGTCGGTGAGCTGCGTCATAGCTGCGTCGAGGGGCGGGTCGGTGAATAGTCCGGGGAATACCCGACTGGGCCGACCGCGTTACAACCCTTGCCAGGCAATCTGGCAGACTGGTAAGTCGAGTCCGGCTCCGGTTCACCCCGATGACCAAACGGGGACCCGGCGGCCACCTTCAGAAAGGGCGAGACGTTGAAGACTGGCATTCACCCCGAATACGTGGTCACCAATGTGACCTGTACGTGCGGGAACACGTTCAGCACGCACAGCACCAAGACTTCCGGCGACATTCGCGTCGACATCTGCTCCAACTGCCACCCGTTCTACACCGGCAAGCAGAAGATTCTGGACACCGGTGGCCGGGTCGCGCGCTTCGAACAGCGCTACGGCAAGCGCAAGAAGTGACGTCGGTATTGGTAGGTTTCTAGTCTCGACGGCGCCCGCCCCAGCGTTTCGCGCTCGGGCGGGCGCCGTTGTGTTGTCTTCGTCGTGTGTTGTCCGGGTCGTGTTGTGTCCGGGGAGTCCCTGCGGTTGGAGGAGGATTGGGTGAGCGAGCCCGACGCGGTGCTCGGCGCCCTGCTGGCCGAGCACGCGGAGCTGGAAAGCCGGCTTGCCGACCCGGCGGTGCACGGCGATCAGCCGCTGGCCAGGAAGCTGTCCCGGCGCTACGCCGAACTGGGGCCGGTGGCCAAGGCGATCCGGGAGCTGGAATCGACCAAGGACGATCTGGCGGCGGCCCGCGAGCTGGCCGACGAGGACCCCGGCTTCGCCGCCGAGGCCGAGGAACTGGCGCTGCGGCTGCCCAAGCTCAACGACCGGCTGACCGAACTGTTGCTGCCGCGCGATCCGCACGACGGCTCCGACGTCATCCTGGAGATCAAGTCCGGTGAGGGCGGCGAGGAGTCCGCGCTGTTCGCCGCCGATCTGCTCCAGATGTACCTGCGCTACGCCGAGCGCCGGCGCTGGCGCACCGAGGTCCTCGGCGGCACCGAGTCCGATCTGGGCGGCTACAAGGACGTCACCCTCGCGGTGAAGGCGCGCGGCGGTCAGCCGACGCTGGAAGGCGTGTGGTCCCGGCTGAAGTTCGAGGGCGGCGTGCACCGGGTGCAGCGCGTCCCGGTCACCGAGTCGCAGGGCCGCATCCACACCTCCGCCGCCGGGGTCCTGGTCTTCCCGGAGTCCGAGGACGTCGAGGTCGAGATCGACGAGAAGGACCTGCGGGTCGACGTGTTCCGCTCCTCCGGGCACGGTGGGCAGAGCGTCAACACCACCGACTCGGCGGTGCGCATCACCCATCTGCCCACCGGTATCGTGGTTTCCTGCCAGAACGAGCGCAGCCAGTTGCAGAACAAGGCCCGCGCCATGCAGGTGCTGCGTGCCCGGCTGGTCGTGCTGGCCGAGGAGAAGGCCGCCGCCGACGCCTCCGCCGCGCGCCGCGTCCAGGTCCGCACGGTGGACCGTTCCGAGCGCATCCGCACCTACAACTTCGCCGAGAACCGCATCGCAGACCACCGGGTCAACTACAAGGCCTACAACCTCGACCAGGTGCTCGCCGGGGACCTCGACGGGGTGCTGGAGGCCTTGATCGAGGCCGACCGGTCCGAGCGGATGGCCGCCAGCACCGGGCCGGCCGCGCTGGAGAAATAACGTTCGCGGCCTGATTCGGCGCTTTCCGGTGCGGGTATGCGGGGGATCGCCAGGCGTGGTGGGAGAGTGAGTCGGTGACCAGACAGCCGTTGCGGCTTGCCATCCTGGAGGCCGAGCGCATCCTCGGCACGGCCGGCGTGGCAAGCCCCAGGGTGGACGCCGAACTGATCGCCGCGCACGTGCTCGGCGTGGAACGCACCCGACTGCCGATGGTGCCGCTGGTCGACCCGCCGGTGGTCGACGCGATCGGGCAACTGGTCGCTCAGCGCGCCAAGCGGGTGCCGTTGCAGCACCTGACCGGCTGGGCGGCGATGGGCCGGATCAGCGTCGGTGTCGGGCCGGGCGTGTTCGTGCCGAGGCCGGAGACGGAACTGCTGCTCGCCTGGGGCCTGACACTGCTCACCGGGGTGCGCGACCCGGTCGTGGTCGATCTGTGCACCGGTACCGGGGTGCTCGCCCTCGCGATGGCAGGCGAGCGGCCGGACGCGGTGGTGCACGCGGTCGAACTGGATTCGGTCGCGCTGGCCTGGGCCCGGCAGAACGCGGAACTCCGCGCGCAGGGCGGGGACACCCCGATTCGGCTCTATGCCGGCGATGCCACCGATCCGGCAGTTCTGTCCGATTTGGACGGAGCGGTCGATCTGGTGCTGTGCAATCCGCCGTATGTCCCGGAGGGCACCGAGGTGCCGCCGGAGGTCGCCGAGCACGATCCGGCGATGGCGGTGTTCTCCGGTCCCGACGGCCTCGACGTGATCCGCCCGGTGATCGCCGCCGCCGCGCGACTGCTGCGGCCCGGCGGCGGACTGGCCATCGAACACGACGACACACAGGGCTACCGGGTGACCGAACTGTTGGCGGCGCGGCGCGTGCTGACCGACGTGCGCGACCACACTGACCTGGCCGGCCGCTCCCGCTTCAGCACCGCGCTGCGCACGGCGGCGGCCTGACCCGGCCTCGGAAAACGCCCCGGCGCCGACCCCGCGCGCGCCAAAGTGATCGACTCCGCGCCGGAGTGACCGACCCGATGCAAGGCCGAAACCGTTCCGTGCCAGGATTCTTCCGTGAGCGGAGCCTGCGGAGCGAACCAATGAGCACAGGGAGTGTTCACGAAGTGGCCGAGCGCCAGCGAGGTGACGCCGTGAGCGGAGCCTGTGGAGCGAACCGACAAGCACGGCGAGCGCGGCGAATCAGCCCCGAGCGCGGCGAGGGTGCCCTATGAGCACTGTCTACGACTGTAGCCGCGAGGACGATCGACAGGCCGGACTGGCTGCCGCCGCCGGCGAGCTGCGCTCGGCGCGACTGGTCGTCTTCCCGACCGACACCGTCTACGGCATCGGTTGCGACGCCTTCAATCCCAACGCGGTCAACGCCCTGTTCGACGCGAAGGGCCGGGGGCGCAACATGCCGCTGTCGGTCCTGGTCGGGTCCTGGACCGGCGTCGACGGCCTGGTGCTGTCGGTTCCTGGCCGCGCTCGGGACCTGATCGAGGCGTTCTGGCCGGGTGGGCTGTCCATCGTGCTGCCGCACGCGCCCTCGCTCGCCTGGGATCTCGGCGACACCCGTGGCACCGTGATGATCCGGATGCCGCTGCACCCGGTCATCCTGGAACTGCTCCGTGAGGTCGGTCCGATCGCGCAGTCCAGCGCGAACGCGACCGGCCGCCGCCCGGCCACCACCGTTGGCGAGGCCCGCGAGCAACTCGGCGAGACCGCCGGGGTCTACCTCGACGGCGGGCCGGCCGGCGAGGCCGTCGCCTCCACCATCGTCGACCTGACCAGTGAGGCCCCCCGGATGCTGCGTGAGGGCGCGGTCAGCCGCGCGGAGGTCGAGTCGGTGCTCGGCGTGGCGGTGCAGTGATGCCGACCCAGGCCAGCTCGACCTACCTCAGCCGTACCTACGCAGGACTAGCCTGACGCCGTGGGTCCTCTGATCGACGCCACCCCGGCTGGGCTGCCCATCCGGGAGTACCTTCTGGTCTGCCTCGTCTCGGCGGCCATCACTTACCTGCTCACCGCGCTGATCCGCAAGACCGCGATCGGGGTCGGTGCGGTCGCCGTGCCCAGGGTCCGCGACGTGCACACCGCGCCGATGCCTCGCATGGGCGGCGTGGCCATGTACTGCGGGGTGGTCGGCGGGATGCTGCTGGCCCATCAGCTGCCGGTACTGCGCCGTGCCCTGGAGTACTCCCTGGACCCGTGGGCGGTGCTCATCGGCGGCGGGCTGATCGTGCTGGTCGGCGCGCTGGACGACCGGTTCGAGCTGGACTCGTGGACCAAACTCGCCGGTCAGGTCACCGCGGCCGGCATACTGGCGCTGCTGGGGTTGCAGTTCGTCGACTTCTGGGTGCCCTGGGGCGGGGGCGGCGGCATCGTCGGCTCGCAGGTGGTCTTCGACCAGAACAGCGGCGGCATCCTGGCCGTCCTGCTGGTGGTCACGATGGTCAACGCGATGAACTTCGTCGACGGCCTGGACGGCCTGGCCGCCGGGCTGGGCCTCATCACCGCGGCAGCCATCTGCATCTTCTCGATCGGCCTGCTCCGCGACCACGGCGGCGACGTCCTGTTCTATCCGCCCGCGGTGATCTCGGTGGTTCTCGCCGGTGCCTGTCTGGGGTTCCTTCCGCACAACTTTCACCCGGCCAAGATCTTCATGGGCGACTCGGGCTCGATGCTGATCGGGTTGATGCTCGCCGCGGCGTCCACCACCGCCGCGGGCCCGATCTCGCAGAACGCCTACGGGGCGCGCGACGTCTTCGCGCTGTTGTCGCCGTTCCTGTTGGTCATCGCCGTCATGTTCGTGCCTGCGCTCGACATGTTGCTGGCCATCGTCAGGCGCACGCG
>CAJCJE010000083.1 GCA_903970565.1 Candidatus Melainabacteria bacterium
GCCGGCCGACCCGCTCGACGAGGGATATTCGCCCGCCGAGCGGCCCTGGGCCGTGAACGACTGGGGCACCACCGCCAACGAGGAACGGACCGGGGAAAGCCTGGCCGGCCGACTGGCCCGCGAACTTCCCGACACCGACGCGGTCGACGGCGACGGGCTCGGCGACACCGAGGACACCGACGGTGAACTCCGGGACGCGGAGGTGGGCGACGCCCGCGCCGGTCGCCTCCGGGCCGAACCGGTGGTGGACGAGGGCGGCGACACCGACCTGTTCGCCGAGGATGCCGGCATCGACGGCGCCGGTGCCTCCGCCGAAGAGGCCGCCGTGCACATCGTCCCGGACGACGAGGGCTGACCTCCGACCGGCAACTCGACCAGCTCCGTTCGTCTCGGTAGTCGCGCGGATTCTAAGGGTAGCGACGGCGATCGGTCGACACTTTGTCGTGTTCGGGTCGAAAAACCATCGGTTTGCTGCCGTTCCGGCTGACCCGCGGTTAGGGTCAGGCCGCTTTGACAACGTTGTCACGCGGCGATACGAGGAGCGGAACGCTGGATGCCGCCGTCCTCGTGAGGGGAGGGCGAAAGATGCGCAGCAGGTTCCATCGCCGGCTGGGGTATTCGGCCGGTGCACTCACGATCGGCCTGGTGGTCACCCTGGCCGGCTCGGCGCTGGCCGACACGACCCAGTCGACGGCAACCGACGCCGCCGGGATGGCCGCCGATCCGACCTCCCTGGTGAACCCGTACATCGGAACCCAGAACCAGGGCAACACGTTCCCCGGCGCGGCGATGCCCTTCGGCATGGTCCAGGTCAGCCCGGACAACGGCGGCACGGTCGGCTACGACTACGACCAGAAGTCGATCTACGGCTTCAGTCAGACGCACCTCTCCGGAGTCGGCTGCGGGGTCGAGGGCGAGTTACCCCTGATGCCGACCACCGGGGCGATCAGCACCGTCGACCCGGCGCAGTACGCCTCGGCCTACAGACACAGCCAGGAACAGGCCGATCCCGGCTACTACCAGGTCCAGTTGTCGACCTACGGGATCAACGCGGAACTGACCGCGACGCAGCGCACCGGTTGGCAGCGCTACACCTTCCCGGCGACGGCGCAGGCGAACGTCATGATCAACACTGGCAGGGCGGACATGCCGGTGATGGATTCCGGCCTGACCATCGTCGGTGACGACACCATCGAGGGCTACGTGCACGACGGCGGTTTCTGCGCCGGCCACGACCAGCACGCCATCTACTTCAGCGCCCGGTTCTCCCGGCCGTTCAGGTCCTTCGGCACCTGGCGCGGCTCGACCACCACCTCGGGCTCACGCGCGGCGACCGGCACCGGCAGCAACGGCGGCTGGGTCAGCTTCGACACCACCACCAACCGCTCGGTCACCGTCAAGGTCGGCGTCTCCTACACCGGAATCCCTGGGGCGCGGGAGAATCTCGCCGCCGAGACGCACGGCTCCTTCGACTTCAACTCGGTGCGCCGCCAGGCACACGACGCCTGGCAACAACAACTGCGCCTGGCCCAGGTCGCCGGAGGCACCCACGACCAGCAGGTGTCCTACTACACCGCGCTGTACCACACCTTCCTGCACCCCAACCTCTTCGGCGATGTCGACGGCCGGTACATGGGTTTCGACAACAAGGTGCACCAGGCGGTCGGCTACACGCCGTACGCCAACTTCTCACTGTGGGACACCTACCGCACCCAGAACGAGTTACTGGAGTTGCTGCAACCACAGGTCGCCCGCAACGTCGACCTGTCCCTGCTGGCGGTCTACCGCGAGGGCGGGGCGCTGCCGCGCTGGGAACTGGAGAACAGCGAAACCAACATCATGACCGGTGACCCGGTGACCCCGTTCCTGGTCGACGGCTGGTCGAAGGGCCTGCTCGCCGGGCACGAACAAGAGGCATACCAGGCGATGCTGGCGGATGTGAACTCCGAACCGCCGGCCGCCTCACCGTTCAACGGCCGCAACGGAAACCCCTGGTACCTCACCGACGGCTACGTTCCCAGCGGTGAGAACTGCGTGTACAAGGGCGGGGACAACGACTGCCAGCACCCCGCGTCGGCAACCCTGGAATACGCCGCCGCCGACGCCTCACTGTCCATTATGGCCAAAGCACTCGGCCACGCCGCGGACGCCACCATGCTCGCCAAGCGCGGCGAGAACTACACGAAACTGTTCGACTCCTCCATCGGTTTCTTCCGGCCGCGCAACCCGGACGGCAGCTGGGTCAGCCCGTACGACCCGGAAACCGGGGACGACGCCTTCCACGAGAGCGGCGCCTACCAGTACCAGTGGCTGGTGCCGCAGGACGAGCCGGGCATGATCAGCCTGCTCGGCGGTGTCGCACCGGCCGACCAGCGGCTGGACGCATTCTTCGACTACGGCGGCCTGCTCACCGATCCGGCGACCACCGTACAGACCGGCTGGGTGAACAGCCCCTACGGCTACTACGGCAACAAGACCTACAACCCGAACAACGAACCGGACCTACAGTCGCCCTACACCTACCTGTGGACCGGCGAACCCGACCACACCGCGACCGTCGTCCAGGCGCAGGAGACCCTCTTCGCCGACGCGCCGAACGGGATGACCGGCAACGACGACCTCGGTGAGATGTCGGCCTGGCTGGTGATGTCCTCGCTCGGGCTGTACCCGATGATGAGCGGCGCCGACTACTACGCGGTCACCTCGCCGGCCTTCCCGCGCGCCACCGTGCGGATCGGCCGATTCGGTGCCCGGCAGGGTGGCACGCTGACCATCAACGCGCCGACGGTCGACTGGACCAACCGGTACATCACCGCGATGTCGGTCGACGGCCGCGCCAGCCAGCTCACCTGGCTGAGCCAGCACCAGATCGCGCACGGCGGCCAACTCGACTACACCGTGTCCGCGACACCCGGCACCTGGGGCACCGCA
>CAJCJE010000084.1 GCA_903970565.1 Candidatus Melainabacteria bacterium
CGAATCCTGACTACTGGGTGCGGCATGTGCGCGATGCGGTCCGGTTCGCCGACCAGGTCGGCGAACTGCACGAGCGGAATATCGGTCGATTCCTGGAGATCGGGCCCGGTGGCGTGCTGACCGCTCTCGCACGCAACTGCCTGCCCGAGGCCGACATTCTGGCCGTGCCCGCGCTCCGATCGGAGCGGTCCGAAGTGGATGCTGTGACCGCTGCTCTGGCGCAGCTCCACGTGCACGGTGTTGCCGTCGACTGGACGCCGTTGTTCCCCCGTGCGCGGCGCGTTGATCTGCCCACCTATGCCTTCCAGAGCAAACGGTACTGGTTGGAGGCCACGCCCGGCGGCGGCGACGTGACCACCGCCGGACTCGCCGATCCGGACCACCCGCTGCTGGGTGCCGCGCTCGCGGTGGCCGGTGAGGACGAGTGGCTGCTGACCGGTCGGCTCTCGGTGCGGACCCAGCCGTGGCTGGCCGAGCACGTTGTCAACGGCGTGATCCTGTTGCCCGGCACGGCTTTCGTCGAGTTGGCGATCCGAGCCGGCGACGAGGTCGGCTGCGGTCTGGTCGACGAGCTGACGCTGGAGGCGCCGCTCGTGCTGCCCGAGCGCGGCGGGGTGGCGATCCAGGTCCGTATCGGGCGCGCCGACGGTTCCGGGCGCAGGCAGGTCGCGGTGCACTCGCGCGCCGTCGACGCGGCCGACGACCAGCTGTGGGTGCGTCATGCCGCCGGTCTTCTGGCCGTGGACTCCGCGCCGTCGCCAGTGACCGGACTGGAGGTGTGGCCGCCCGCCGGTGCCGAGAGCATCGACGTCGCCGATTTCTACCCCGGCCTGCACGAACTGGACTTCGCCTACGGTCCGACGTTCCAGGGTCTGCGGGCGGCCTGGCGGCTCGGCGACGACGTGTTCGCCGAGATCGCGCTGCCCGACGCCGCCCGCGCCGACGCCACCGGTTTCGGGCTGCACCCGGCCCTGTTCGACGCGGCCCTGCACACCGTGTGGCTCGGCGTCGTGGACCCCGAGGCCGGTTCCGGTCGGGGCCTGCTGCCGTTCGTGTGGACGGGCGTCAATCTGCGGGCCGCCGGAGCCGCCGCGCTGCGCGTGCGGGCGCGCCGCACCGGCACGGATGCCGTGTCGCTGGCCGTGGCCGACGCCGAAGGCGCGCCCGTGCTCAGCGTGGACTCGCTGGTTCTGCGCGCCGTGCCGACCGAGGCGCTGGTCGCCGCGTCGGGCTCGGGCGAGGACAGCCTCTTCGAGGTGTCCTGGCAGGAACTGCCTGAACCAATGCCCGGCATCGTGGATCTGGTCGTGCTCGGCCAGTCGTACCGGGACCTGACGGCGTTGTCGGAGGCCGTGGACGAGTACATGCCCGTACCGGAGGTCGTGCTCGCGCGCTGTCCCGACGTGGCCGAGTTGGCAGCCCCCGAGCAGACCCGCGTGGTGCTGGGCTTCGTACTGAACCTCGTGCGCCGCTGGCTGTCGGAGGACAGGTGGGCGGGCGCGCGTCTGGTGGTCGCCACCAAGGGCGCCACCACCGGGGACGCCGCGCAGGCCGCCGTGTGGGGTCTGGTGCGCTCGGCGCAGGCGGAGAACCCAGGCCGATTCGTGCTCGCGGACCTGGACGACGGGCCGGAGCCACTGGCGACGCTGCGGGCCGCGTTGGCCACCGGTGAGCCGCAGTTGTTGATCCGCGACGGTGTCGTGTCCGTGCCGAGGCTGGTCAGGTCGACCCCGGCCGTAGCGCCGGTCGCGGCCGACTTCGGGTCCGGCTCCGTGCTGGTGACGGGCGCCTCGGGTGTGTTGGGCGGCATGGTCGCCCGCCACCTGGCCGGCGTGCACGAGGTGCGCGACCTGGTACTGATGAGCCGCCGGGGCGGCGCCGCGCCGGGCGCGGAGGACCTGGCTGCCGAGCTGACGTCGGCGGGTGCGCGTGTGTCGTGGTTGGCGTGTGATGTCGCCGACCGGGATGCGCTGGCTGCCGCGATCGAGGGCGTGGACCTCTCGGCCGTCGTGCACGTGGCCGGGGTGCTGGACGACGGTGTCGTGTCATCGCTGACCCCCGAGCGTCTGGATGCGGTGCTGCGACCGAAGGTCGACGCGGCCTGGCACCTGCACGAACTGACGCGCGAGCGCGACCTGTCGGCGTTCGTGCTGTTCTCGTCGGTGGCCGGCGTGCTGGGCACCTCTGGCCAGGGCAACTACGCCGCCGCCAACAGCTTCCTGGACGGGCTCGCCGAACACCGGCGCTCGCTCGGCCTGCCCGCCACGTCGCTGGCCTGGGGCCTGTGGGAGTCCGGCATGGGCGCCACGCTGGGTCAGGCCGACCTGTTGCGGATGCGGCGCACCGGCCTCGCCCCCATCCCGGTCGCCGACGGCCTGCGGCTGTTCGACGCCGCGCTCGGCCTGGATCGCCCGGTGCCAGTGCCCGTCCGGCTCGACACCGAGGCACTGCGCGGGTTCGGCGCGGACGTGCCGCCGCTGTTGCGCGGCCTCGTCCGGGCTCCGGTGCGGCGCGCGGCGAGCGCCGGCGGCTCGGCCGCGAACGGCGGCACCGACCTGTCCCGGCGGCTGGCGGCGCTGCCCGCGTCCGAGTGGGACGCCGTGCTGCTGGACCTGGTGCGCACGCAGGTCGCGGACGTGCTCGGGCACAGCGACCCGAACGCCATCGCCGCCGAGCGGGCGTTCAAGGACATCGGCTTCGACTCGTTGACGTCGATCGAGCTGCGCAACCGGATCGGCGGGGTCAGCGGGCTGCGCCTGCCGCCGACGCTCGTGTTCGACCACCCCACCCCCGGCGCGCTGGCCCGCTACCTGCGGTCCGAGGCCGGCGGCGAGATCGAGCCGAACGACGTCGTGGTGGCGCCGGCCGCCACCGCCACGGATGAGCCCATCGCCATTGTCGGGATGAGTTGTCGTTATCCGGGTGGGGT
>CAJCJE010000085.1 GCA_903970565.1 Candidatus Melainabacteria bacterium
CCAGGGGCGAGTGCATGAGGGTGTGCCCGGCGCGCAGTTCCGGTTGACGCTGCCACGAGCGAGATGGCCAGCCCGAGACCCGTGCCACCGGTGAGCCGGCTGCGGGAGGTGTCGCCGCGCCAGAACCGGTTGAACACCAGCGAGGACTCGCCCGGACGCAGACCCACGCCGTGATCGCGCACCGTCACCGCCACCGCGTCCGCGTCGGCGGCGACCGTGATGACGACCGGCCGGCCCTCGCCGTGATCCAGTGCGTTGCCGAGCAGGTTGCGCAGGATGCGCTCGACCCGCCGGGCATCCACCTCGGCCGTGACATCCGAGGCGGTGCCGGCCGAGGTGACCTCCGGCAGGTGCAGTTCGATCACGGTGGTGGTGCCGCCGACGATGCCCTGCACCGAGGCGATCGCGCTGCGGGACAGGCCGGCGACGTCGACGAGGTCGGAGGCGAGTTCCTCGACCCCGGCGTCCAGTTTGCTGATCTCCAGCAGGTCGCCGAGCAGGGCCTCGAACCGGTCCAGTTCGTCGACCAGCAGTTCGGTGGAGCGGGCCAGGCCGGCCGGGAACTGCTCGCGGGAGGCGTGCAGCACGTCGGCGGCCATCCGGACGGTGGTCAGCGGGGTGCGCAGCTCGTGCGAGACGTCGGAGGAGAACCGGCGTTGCAGCTGGCCGAACTCCTCCAGCTGGTGGATCTGGGCCTGGATGCTCTCGGCCATCTGGTTGTAGGACTCGGCCAGCCTGGCGACGTCGTCCTCGCCGATCACCCGCATCCGTTCGTCGAGATGCCCCTCGGCGAACCGTTCGGCGATCTCGGCGGCGCGGCGCACCGGGCGCACGACCTGCCGGATCACCAGGTTGGTGACGCTGGCCAGCAACAACACCAGGAGCAGGCCGCCGACGACGAGGGTGTCCTGCACGACCGAGATGGTCTGTTGTTCGGCGGTCAGCGGGAACAGCAGGTAGAGCTGCATCGGCTGGCCGGCGCTGGTGATCGGCACGCCGAGCACGAGGAAGGTGGTACTGCCGCCGGAGGTGGGCACGGTGGTGATCTGGTACTCGACCCGGCCGGCCTCGACGACCTGGCGCAGCGCGGCCGGCACGTCCGGGTAGGGGCCGGCGAAGACCAGTTCGTTCGGGGACTGGTCGGCGGCGTCGTTGGCCAGCACCGGGACGAACCCGCCCGCGGCGGAACTGGCCTCCTGCTGCGGATCGGTCGCCGAGCTGGTCAGGCTGCTCAGCGCGTTGGCCATCCTGGTCTGTAGGTCGTCGGAACCGGAGTTGACGCCGCGCAGCACCGTGGATGCGGTCTGCTGGGCGGACTGTGCCTGCGAGGTGGCCGCGTCGACCTTGGCGGCGAGCAGGCGGTCGGTGATCTCGTTCTGTAGCACCATGCCGAGCACGAAGACCACCGCCGAGGACAGGGCCAGCGTGGAGACCACGACCCTGACCTGGAGGGATCGTCGCCACAGCACGCCGAAGGCGATCCAGTGCCGACGGAGTTCGGCGGCGATCCGGCCGCCGTGGCGCACCACGAACGCGCTACCCCGAGCGAAGTTCACCCGCGCCGTCCACCGACTTCGGTCGTGCGCGCGGCATGGCGGCGCCCGACCCCGTGAACGGGGCCGGGCGCCTCGGTTGCGCCTACGCTCACGGAGGGCCGGCTTTGTATCCGACGCCGCGCACCGTCAGGACCACCTCGGGGTGCTCGGGATCGCGCTCGACCTTGGACCGCAACCGCTGGACGTGCACGTTGACCAGCCGGGTGTCGGCGGCGTGCCGGTAGCCCCAGACCTGTTCGAGCAGTACCTCGCGGGTGAAGACCTGGCGCGGCTTGCGGGCCAGCGCGACCAGCAGGTCGAACTCCAGCGGGGTGAGCTGGATGGCGACGCCCTCGCGGAGCACCTCGTGGCCGGGGACGTCGATGGCGAGATCACCGATGGTCAGCGACTCGGCGGGCTCGGCCTCGGTGCGCCGCAGCCGGGCTCTGATCCTGGCGACCAGTTCCTTGGGTTTGAACGGTTTGACCACGTAGTCGTCGGCGCCGGATTCGAGGCCGAGCACGATGTCCACGGTGTCGGTCTTGGCGGTGAGCATGACGACCGGTACCCCGGACTCGCCTCGGATCGCCTTGCAGACGTCGATGCCGTTCATCCCCGGCAGCATCAGGTCGAGCAGCACCAGATCCGGTTTGAACTCGCGCAACGCCGGCATCGCCCGAGATCCGTCAGCGACCACCGCGGTGTCGAATCCCTCGCCGCGCAGGACGATCGTCAACATCTCCGCCAGAGCTGGGTCGTCGTCGACGACCAGCACGCGTGCCTTCATACCGTCTATCGTCGCACCAGCCGCACCTCGCTCGTGCGGCACCCGCTGATCTCCGGCCCGCGCGGCCGGCTGCGATCGAGTCGTTACCGACGGTGTTGGTGGCGGGGCGGGCGGCGGCGGCGCCTTCGACGCCCGTGTGCCGGCCCGTCCTGGCTCACGCGGACCGACGCCGCGGCAGGTCCAGCAGCCGGGTGGCCAGTGCGTCGGCGTCGGTTCGCGCCGCGCCGTCCAGGACCGTCCAGGGGGCCAGCCAGCCGTTCGCGGCGAGCTGGTCGTAGACGATCCCGCAGCGGGTCTGTAGGCCGTCGTCGGACTCGAACTTGTCCCGCGCCCGGCCGGGGTCGGCGCGTTCGCGCCGCGCGGCCCGCTCGGCCGCCACGTCGACCGGGACCTTCAGCAGCAGGTGCAGATCGGGGACCAGCAGCTCGAAGCGGTCGAGTTCGAACTCGGTCAGCCAGTGCACGAACTCGCCGTCCGCGTCCTGATGCAGGCGAGCGGCGCCGTAGGCGGCGTT
>CAJCJE010000086.1 GCA_903970565.1 Candidatus Melainabacteria bacterium
GTCCGGCTCCGCGTCGGTCCACACCCCCAGTCCCAGCAGCATTTCCTGTAGGCCGAGGTGTACGTGTACGAGCACGTCGCCGACGTTCCAGCCGTAGCAGCGGCTGGTGGCCAGCAGGTCGCTGTCGTCCAGTCGGGCGGAGGCGGTGACCAGCGCGGTGAGCGCCTCAAGGTAGGCAGACCGCCCGGTTTCGTGGTTGACGTGCATGGCAGCCGACCCTACTCATCCGGCGGCGCGCCCCCTCGTGCGACGCGGCCGGGCAGAGCCGACCGGCTCAGAACTCCGGCGAGGCGGCCGGGCAGGCACGTTGTGCGCGGGCAGCAGTTTCTCGAACGGGAGCGGCCCGATGGTCTCCGGATCGGCGTCGAGGTCGAACAGGGGGCGGTAGCCGATCGCCAGGTAGAGGCCGCGCGCCTCGGGCTGCCGGGGGCCGGTGGTCAGGTAGATGCGGCGGTAGCCGCGCACGGCCGCGAAGATCTCCAGTTCGGCCACCACGCGCCGGCCGAGGCCGCGCTGACGGTAGGCCGAGTGGGTCCAGATCCGCTTCAGTTCGGCGGTGTCCGCGTCGTAGCGGCGAAACGCGCCCCCGGCGACCGCCTCGCCGCCGACCATCAGCAGCAGCCAGGCACCGTGCGGCGGGGCGAACTCCTCGGCCGGGTACAGGTTCAACTCCTGCACCTGGCCGTATCGGCTGGTGTACTCCCAGTCCAGTTCGGCGAGCATCGGCGTGACCAGCGGATCGGACATCCGGACCTGACGAACCACGAACTCCTCGGATCGCGCGCCGTCGGAAGCCGCGCTCGCGCCGGCGGTCACCGGCGCCGACCTGACGCTCATCGGTCCACCGTCCACAATGTCGTTCGCGGACCCGGTGGGTCGCTCTTCCCCGGTAGGTCGCACCTCGCCGTCTCTGCCGCCCGATTCCTCCTGCGCACGATTCCAGGGAAACAGCCGGCTCCGGGTGCGTCAATGTGCCCCGCGCCGCCTTCCCACCAGGCGATACAGCTTGACAGTCCGCCGGCAGCCGCTCCTACTCTGGCAGCAGAGCCTCTGGCAACAGAGCGGAAACCTGTGACGGGGGTGCCGGTGCGGATGACTCAGCCCTCGACGGTTCCCGGTCCAGTCAAGCCTCGAACACCGACAGATCCGGCCGGCGACCGAACCACACCCGGCCCGACAGGTGGTCAGCGGCCGGCCGTGGTGGTGATCGTCGGCGCCGGGCCGCGCGGCGCCGGTTTCCTGGAACGACTCGGCGCCAACCTGCCGGAGATCGCGCCGGGGCGGCGGATCGAGGTGCATCTGGTCGATCCGTATCCGCCGGGGCCGGGCCGGGTCTGGCGTTACGAGCAGTCGCCGCTGCTGCGGATGAACTCGATGGCCGAGGACGTCACGATGTTCACCGACGACAGCGTGCAGTGTGAGGGACCGATCCACCCCGGCCCGTCGCTGTCGGAGTGGGCCGAACTGGAGCGCGCGGCGACCGCGCCGGCCCTGCGCGACCCGGAACTGGCCAAGTTGACCGGCGAGAGCTTCCCGACCCGACGGTTGCAGAGCCGCTACCTCGCCTGGTTCTTCCAGCGCACCGTGGCCACTCTTCCCTCCACCGTGGACGTATCGGTGCACGCGGCGCGGGTGGCGAGGATCAGCGGGCCACCGCAGGGGCGGCAGCAGGTCTGGCTGACCGGTCACCAGCGGCCACTGCTGGCCGATGTCGTGGTGCTGACGATCGGGCACCTCGACGCGACGGAAACCGGGGAAACCGAGCGGCTGCGGGATTTCGCCGAGCAGCGCGGCCTCTACTACCTGCCGCCGGCCTATTCGGCCGATGTGGACCTCGACGCCGTCCAACCGGGACAGCAAGTGCTGGTGCGCGGCCTGGGCCTGGCGTTCATCGACCTGATGGTGCTGCTGACCGAGGGGCGCGGCGGCCGGTACGAGACCGCGCCGGACGGCGAACTGCGTTATCTGCCCTCGGGCCGGGAACCGCTGCTGCACGTCGGCTCGCGACGTGGGGTGCCCTACCACGCGAAGACGAACTACCGGCTGGTCGGTGACCGTCCCGCCCTGCCGCGCTTCTTCGACGCGGCAGCACTGGACGCGCTGGTCGCCGGCAACGAACGGATCGACTACCTCGAACAGGTGTGGCCGTTGCAGGCCAAGGAGATCGGCTGGGCCTACTACCACGAACTGCACAACGGCCACCCCGACCGGGTCACGCTGTCCTGGGCCGAGTTCGACGCCGCCTACGCCGAACTCGACTGGGGCAGCGCGGAACTGACCGAACTGGTGGCGACATCCGTGCCGCGCGAGGTCGACCGGCTGGACTTCGCCAGCTACGACCGGCCGTTGCGCGGACTGACCTTTTCGGACCCGGCGACCCTCCAGGACCAGCTGCGCGACTACGTCCGGGCCGACCTGGACCGGCGCTCCGATCCCGAGTACAGCGCGGATCTGGCCGCGTTCTTCGCGCTGCTGTCGACCTACGGCCAGTTGCCGAGGCTGGTCGCGTCCGGCAGGTTGACCACCAGTTCCCGCCTGCGCGGCCTGGAGGGCTGGTGGTCGGGCTTCTTCAGCTACTTCGCCTCCGGGC
>CAJCJE010000087.1 GCA_903970565.1 Candidatus Melainabacteria bacterium
TGGGCGACCTCGGCGGCATCGGCAACACCGACCTCGGCGGCCTGAGCCACATCGGCAGTGGCGACCTCGGTGGCTTGGGCAACATCGGCAACGGTGACCTGGGCAGTGTCGGCAGTGGCGACCTCAGTTCGGTGGGCAACCTCGGCTCCGTCGCCAACAATGTCGGTAACCTCGGCTCCGTTGCCAACAACCTCGGTGCTGGCAACAACATCGGCGTCGACCACATCGGAAACCTGGGCAACGTCAGCAACCTGGTCAACGTGGGCAACCTCGGCAACCTGGTGAACGTCGGCAACTCGGTGTCCGTGGACAACCTCGGCAACAGCGGCGTGTCCGACCTGGTGAACCACAACCCGCTCAGCAGCGCGCTGCCCGGCGGCGTGAGCACCACGCTCGGCGACACCACCTCGCACCTGGTCAACACCGACTCGCTGCACTCGCTGACCAGCTCGACCCAGTCCGACCTGAGCAGCACCGCCAGCCACAGCCCGGTTGCCGACGCGGTGTCCGGCAGCTCGGTCGGCGACACCACCAGCCACCTGTCGACCGATGTCACCAGCCTGGTCCACAGCGTGCTCCCGGACGCGGACGCCCACCCGCTGTTCTGATCCTCTCGCAGTAGGTGATCATGCGATTCTGATTGTTCGACAGCGTTCTCGGTGGCATCCTCATCTGTTCGGGTTCGGGGGTGAGGATGCCACCGACGCGCGTCCAGGCAGCCGAATTTCACGGCTCGCCTTCGGTAGCTCCATGCAGTCCATTGTGTACTGATTGGTTTTTCTTACACCGCGCGAAAGTTCCGCGCCGGCATCCTGCTTTCGAGTGGATTCAGCGCGGCGTGTTGCCAGACCGGCAGTTCGTGGCTCTACGTTTCATCACATGCGGGAAGCGACAAGTACTATGCGCGGCCGGGAACTCGGTGGCATCCTACGCGGCCTCCGGGAGAAGACCGAGTTTACCGGTCAGCTCCTGGCCAGGCGCCTCGGCTGGTCACCGACGAAGTTGTCCCGGATCGAAACCGGGCACGCGCCCAGTCGAGGAGACAACTGCTTCGGCCCTTTGCCGACGATCTCGTCGGCCGGCTCATCGAGGACTGCGGCCACATCATC
Source organism: Candidatus Melainabacteria bacterium (assembly GCA_903970565.1). Taxonomy (GTDB): domain Bacteria; phylum Actinomycetota; class Actinomycetes; order Mycobacteriales; family Pseudonocardiaceae; genus CAJCJE01. The sequence continues at coordinate 1,110 of CAJCJE010000087.1, forward strand.
CCGCTGGACCGCCCCGAGGCCCCGCTGTCGCTGCTGATCCCGTTCCTCGGCGCGTGACCCGCGTGGTTGTCATCCGCCGTAGCGCTGAAACCACAGGTTCATGCCGGCTCGGCCGTCCGGAACGAAGGGGCCGTCCGGATCGGCGAGTTGGATGCGGAGTTCGGTCAGCGGCAGCCAGGCGCCGGCCACGATCTCCGACGGCTGGTGGGTGACCGGGCCGTCCCAGCTCACCTCGTAGGCGAAGGCGTGATAGCGCACGGGCGGCTGCTCGAACCGGAACGTGAACAAAGACCGCGGCGGCACTCCCGTAATGCCCAGTTCCTCCGCGAGTTCGCGTTCGGCGCACACCGGCGGAGTCTCGCCCGCGCCGACCACGCCGCCGGCCCAGCAGTCGTACAGGCCGGGGTAGACGTCCTTGCCAGGATGGCGCCGATGCACGTACACCCGCTCGCCGTCACCCGACCTGACCAGCACCAACGTGGCCGCGTGCCACAAACCCCCGGCCCGCATCCTGGCCCTGGAGACCGTCCCGACGACCCGGCCGGTCTCGTCGTACTCGTCGATCAACTCGTCGCTGCCGCCCACCCGGTCATCGTCGCAGAGCGAGCCGGGCGGCTCGTGCGGAAATTGGGGTCACGTCGGTTGCGCAGGGTGTCGGGCCGGCCCCGTAGGCTTGCGGTATGCGGCGGATCATGGGAACCGAGGTCGAGTACGGGATTGCGGTGCCGGGCGATGCCACGGCGAACCCGGTGCTCACATCCACTCAGGTAGTGCTCGCCTACGCGGCGGCGGCCGAGGTGCCCCGCGCGCGGCGGGCCCGGTGGGACTACGAGGTCGAATCGCCGCTGCGCGACGCCCGAGGCTTTGACCTCGGCGCGCCCGGCGTGTCCCAGAACGAGCCCGATGTCGACGACCTCGGCGCGGCGAACGTCATCCTGACCAACGGCGCCCGGCTCTACGTCGACCACGCCCACCCCGAGTACTCCGCCCCCGAGGTCACCAACGCCCGCGACGCGGTCATCTGGGACAAGGCTGGCGAGCGGGTGATGGAACAGGCCGCGCTGAAGGCCGCCACCGTGCCCGGCCAGCAGCGCCTCCAGCTGTACAAGAACAACGTGGACGGCAAGGGCGCCAGCTACGGCACCCACGAGAACTACCTGATGTCCCGCAGCACGCCCTTCACCTCGGTGATCGCCGGCCTCACCCCGTTCTTCGCCTCCCGTCAGGTGATGTGCGGCGCCGGCCGGGTCGGGCTCGGCGCGACCGGGGACAAAGCCGGCTTCCAGCTCTCCCAGCGTGCGGACTACATCGAGGTCGAGGTCGGCCTGGAGACCACCCTCAAGCGCGGCATCATCAACACCCGCGACGAGCCGCACTCCGACGCGGACAAGTACCGGCGCCTGCACGTCATCATCGGCGACGCGAACCTGGCCGAGACGTCGACCTACCTGAAGGTCGGCACGGCGGCCATCGTGCTGGACATGATCGAGTCCGGGCAGCGGTTCGACCAGCTCCGGCTGGCCGATCCGGTCCGCGCGGTGCACGTGATCAGCCACGACCCGACCCTGAAGGCCACCGTCGAACTCACCGGCGGTCGCAAGTTCACCGGGCTGGACATCCAGTTCGCCTACCACGAGCTGGCCAGCCGCTACATCGACAAGGAAGGCGCCGAGCGGGTCACCCTGGACGTGCTGCGCACCTGGGGCGAGGTGCTCGACGCGCTGGCCAGGGACCCGATGGAGTGCGCCGACCGGCTGGACTGGCCGGCCAAGCTGCGCCTGCTGGAGGGCTACCGGCAGCGCGACGGCCTCGCCTGGGGTTCCTCCCGGCTGCACCTGGTCGACCTCCAGTACGCCGACGTCCGGCTCGACAAGGGCCTGTACAACCGGCTGGTGTCCCGTGGGTCGATGAAACGGCTGGTCAGCGAGGAGGAGGTGCTGGACGCGGTCACCAAGCCGCCGGAGGACACCAGGGCCTACTTCCGGGGCCGGTGCCTGGAGCGGTACCCGAGCGCCATCGCGGCCGCATCCTGGGATTCGGTGATCTTCGATCTGGGCCGCGAGTCGCTGGTCCGAATCCCCACCCTGGAACCCCTGCGCGGTACCAAGGCGCACGTCGGAGCGCTGCTGGAAGCGGCCAACACGGCCGAAGAACTGGTTGACGCGCTGACCAGGGGATGATCAAATCGGGCGGCAAACGGGTGTCACCAGGCCGAAGTACCCGCCAGGTGTTCGCCCGATGTCGGCTTGGCTGGGTAATCTTCTGCTAGGCCAACCTCAACAACGGGAGGCGAAATGGCCCAGGAACAGGTTCAGCGCCAGGGCGGCAACGACGGGGACGACGACTCCGGCGACGGCGCGCCAGCCGGCCAGGAACGACGCGAGCAGCTCAACGAGGACGTGGACTCGATCCTCGACGAGATCGACGACGTGCTGGAGGAGAACGCGGAGGACTTCGTCCGCGCCTACGTGCAGAAGGGCGGCCAGTAAGCCAGGCTGCTCCTCGCCGGGCTCCTTCTTTGATTCTTCGATCGCGCCAACTGCCGGTTGCGCGGCGCCGGTCCCGATCTCGTGGCGGGACCGGCGGGCGCCGGTGCTTTCCCAGCCTCATCGGTGCCAGCGGTGTCGATGGTGTCATCGGTGTCAGTGGGGCAGTTGGCATAGTTCGGCGCGGTCTCGTCCGCTCGCTGTGGGTAGGGGCGATGCTCGGCGGGGCCGGTCACGGCTGCGAATCGGCTTGCCGACAACGGCGGCAGCCGTGAAGGATCTTGGTAGCTTTTTCTCGTAGCTTGTCCTGTAGGTTTTCATCCGGCCCGACAGGTTTCACCCGGCTCGACCGGCGCTC
>CAJCJE010000088.1 GCA_903970565.1 Candidatus Melainabacteria bacterium
GGTGTCGGCGGCGGACACCAACTGCTCCGTCCGTACTCCGATCAGCCGAACCGCGCCGGGCGGAACCTGTTCGTCGAGTAATTGGCAGGCCGTCTGGTAGATCTGCATCGTCACATCGGTGGCCACCGACAGAGTGCGCGAACGGGTGATCGTGGTGAAATCGGCATAACGGACCTTGATGGACACCGTCCTGCCGCGCAATCCCTTGCCACGCAGGGAACCCGCGGTGCGCTCCGCCAACCGGAGCAGTTCGCGTTTCACCACGGCCCGATCGTGGTGGTCGACCTCGAAAGTCTCCTCGGCACCGATGGACCGGTCGGTCGACTCGGCGACGACCGCGCGATTGTCGTGGCCGTTGGCCAGCGCGTGCAGGTGTTCGGCGGCAGCGTTGCCGACCACTCTGCGCAGTCGCGACAGTGGCAGTTCGGCGATGTCCACCACCCGGCGCAGACCGACCCGCTCCAACTGTTCGGCGGTGCGCTGCCCGACTCCCCACAATGCGGAGACCGGCAACGGGTGCAGGAACTGGAGTTTCCGGTCAGCCGGCACAACGAGCATTCCGTTCGGTTTTGCCATCCCGGAAGCGAGTTTCGCAACGAATTTAGTTGACGCGACCCCTACCGAGCAATTGATTCGGTGTTCGGCGAGGACTCGCTCCCGAATCTGCTGACCGATCTGCGCCGGGGTCACCCGCAGTCGCCGCAGCGCGCCGCCGACATCGACGAACGCCTCGTCCAGGCTCAGTGGTTCGACCAGCGGCGAGATCTCCCGGAAGATGGCCATCACCCCGATGGAGACCTCGTGGTAGGCGGTGAAGTTCGGCGGCAGGTAGACCGCGTGCGGGCACAGCCTCCTGGCTCGCGAGGTCGGCATGGCCGAGCGGACGCCGTAGGTGCGGGCGAGGTAGTTCGCCGAGGACACCACACCTCGGTTGCCGGTGCCGCCGACCACGACCGGCACGTCGTGCAGTTGCGGCCGGTCCCGAATCTCCACCGAGGCGTAGAAGGCGTCCATGTCCACGTGCAGAATCGGGCAGCCGGTGTCGTCCGGCCAGGCGCCGTCCCTGGCGAGGTAGGCCTCGACCAACTCACGGGGCAGCGAACCACTACGCCCCATCCACGACCTCCCGCACGATCGAACACAGGTTCGACTCCGGGCGCAGTCTAACCACAGCGACCGACGAAAACCTTCAGATCCGAACCGGGCCGCCCGGACGGTCGTCCGATGGGGTGATCAGGCGGGACGGCGGGCCAGGACGTGCAGCCGGGCGGCGACGTCACGCAGCGGCGAGCGGTCACAGGCGGCGAGTTCGAGTTCGGCGAGCGCGTCGGCGGTGCCGGGATCGGCCTCCAGCACCGAGCCGGGCAGTACGTCGGAGACCAGGCCGTGCCCGTGCAGCACCTCGACGACGAGACCGGCCCTGGTCATCACCTCGGCGAGGCCCTCGATGTCGAACCGGCGCTGGATCGACTCGTCCGAGCCGGCCAGCCGCCCGGCCGGGTCGTTCAACAACCGCAGCGCCTCAGCCGGCCGACCGGCCAGCGCACGGCGCAGCACGGCCGCGTACCGGTTGGGCACGACGACCGACAGGGCTCCGCCGGGCACCAGCGCCGCGCGCAACGCACCGACCGCCGCGTCCACGTCGTCGACGATCTCCAGCAGGCCGTGCCCGAGCACCAGATCGGCCTCGGCCTGTGGAACCAGCCGGTCCAGCGCGTCGACGTCGCCCTGGATCGCGGTGATCAACTCCGAGACGCCGGCATCGACGGCGCGGCGATGCAGGGTCGCCAGGGCGTTCGGGCTCGGTTCGATCACGGTCAGGCGGCAGCCGTCGGCCGCCAGCGGCACCGCCCAGCCACCGCTGCCGCCACCCACGTCCAGCACCCGGGGCGCGGCTCCGCCCCTGCGGGCACGCGCGGCAGCCACCTCGGTCTCCAACACGCGGTGCACCGCGTCCGGTCGCATGGCTGGTGAGTCTATGGGCAGGCCAGCGGGGCTGCGCGGGGCCGGGTCCGCTCCGCCGGGAACGACGAACAAGATCTGTTGCGCAAGACTCGTTGAGATACCTATCCTGCGGCACGTGGCAGCCAAGCCGGAACCCCAGCCCAACCCCGCGCCGAGGCGGATGCCCTCCGCCCGCGAAGCAGTGGACGAGTACGACCGGATCGAGGACCCGAAACGGCTGCGCGCACTGGCCCATCCGCTGCGCTGGGAGCTGCTGGAACACGTCGGCTCCTACGGCCCGGTCACCGCGACCCGCTGCGCCGAGGCACTCGGCGAGAGCGTGGCCAGCTGTTCCTACCACCTCAACATCCTGGCCAAGTACGGGTTCATCGAGGAAGCGCCGGGCTCGCACGGTCGTGAGCGCCCGTGGCAGGCGACCAGCTACCGGCAGATCCTTGGCGGGACCGACATGGACACCGAGACCCACGTCGCGTCCCGGGCGGCCGGCAACGCGCTGATCGACCGGCATGTCGCGCTGATCAAGAAGCATCACGCGCACCCGTACGAGGGCCCTGGCGAGTGGCGCAGGGCAAATACGGTGATGTCCTCGACCATGTTCCTCACCTCAGAGGAAGCCGAGCAGGTCCGGGAGATGCTGAGCGAGCTGGCGGAGCGGTTCGGCAACCGCATGGAGGATGCCGCGCTGCGACCGTTGGGAGCGCGGGAGGTTCGGCTGTTCATCGCTACCACGCTCATCCCGGAGGGGCCCGCGAGGAGCTGATCAGCAATTGATCGGCCTGGGCTATCGGCGATCAACTCGGACGTGGCTAGGCTTCGCCTCGTGCATACGGTCGCGGTGCTGAGCCTCAAGGGCGGCGTGGGGAAGACGACGGTGGTACTCGGGCTGGCTTCGGCGGCCCTGCGCCGGGGAGTTCGCACGCTGGTGGTCGATCTCGATCCCCAGTGCAACGCCACGGCGACCCTCGATCCCGCCGAGACCGAGGGCACCCTGGTCGACGTGCTCAAGAACCCGACCCTGAGCAACCTGCGCAAGTCCATCACGCCGAGCCCGTGGGGCGAGGGCGTCGACGTACTGGTCGGGTCGGAGGACGTCGAGACGCTCAACCACCCCGAGCCGGGCGTGGCCAAGCTGAACAAGCTGAGCAAGGCGCTGGACCAGATCGACTCGCTGCTGGAGGAGGACGAGACCCCCTATCAGCTGGTGCTGCTGGACTGCCCGCCCTCCCTCGGTCAGCTGACCCGCTCCGCGCTGGTCGCGGCCGACCGGGCGCTGCTGGTCACCGAGCCGACCATGTTCGCGGTGTCCGGCGTGCAGCGGGCCTTCGAGGCGGTGCAGAACGAGCGGCGGGAGCACAACTCCCGGCTCCAGCCGCTGGGGGTGGTGGTGAACCGGGTCCGGCCGCGCTCGCACGAGCACCAGTTCCGGGTGGAGGAGCTGCGTGAGCTGTTCGGACCGCTGGTGATGCCGGTCGCGCTGCCCGACCGGTTGGCCGTGCAGCAGGCGCAGGGCGCCTGCCTGCCGATTCATCAGTGGAACACGCCGGGTGCCCGCGAGGTCTCACTCGCCTTCAACCTGCTGCTGGCCCGGATCATGCGAGCCAGCCGGGGCCGGGTCGCCCCGACGCGGGCGGAGCCGATCGAGGAGTACGAGGACCTCGCCGAGGAAGCCGAGTAGGCGGTGCACTGACCGGTGCCTGAGGGCGACACGGTTTTTCGGACCGCCCACGCACTCGATGCGGCGCTGGCCGGGTCGGTGCTGCTCGGCGCCGAGATCCGGCATCCTCGGCTGGCCACCGTCGACCTGACCGGGCGCACCGTGCTCAGTGCCGGCTCGGTCGGCAAACACCTGTTCATCCACTTCTCCGGCGGCGGTGCCAGCGGCTCCGACGATGTCGGTGACATCAGCCTGCACAGCCATCTGCGGATGGACGGCAGCTGGCGGATCGGTGCCCCCGGCGCGCGCTGGCGGGCACCGGGTCATCAGGTCCGGGTGGTGCTGAGCACCACGCGGGCCGTCGCGCTCGGCGTGCTCGTGCACGATCTCGCGGTGGTACGCACCGCGCGGGAGGGCGAACTGGTCCGGCATCTCGGTCCTGACCTGCTCGGCGCCGGCTGGGACGAGGACTCGGTCGCCGAGGCGGTGCTGCGGCTGACCGCCGAACCGGCCCGCGAGATCGGCGCCGCGCTGCTGGACCAGACCGTGCTGGCCGGGGTCGGCAACGTGTACCGGTCGGAGGTGTGTTTTTTGCTCGGCGTGACCCCGTGGACGCCGGTGTCGGCCGTGGACGCCGAGCAGGCGGTGCGGCTGTGCCGAAAGCTGCTGCTGCGCAACGCGACCCGGACGGTGCGGATCACCACCGGCGACTCGGCGCCCGGCCGGCAGCTGTGGGTCTACCGGCGCGGCGGCCGGCCCTGCCTGCGCTGCGGCAGCCCGGTCCGCTCGGCCGAGCAGGGCCGGGAGATACCACCCCGGTTCGCCTGGTTCTGCCCACGCTGCCAGTCCGGCCCGCAGCCCTGACGGCCCCGGCTCTGCTGACCCACTGTTCTGACGCGCAATCGCGGGCGCGACGCGCGTCACAGCAGGCCGGCGGGCAGCATGACACCGTGCCGTATTCCGCGCCGTATTCGCTGTACTCGCAACTCGTCCGCAAGGTGCTGTTCTCCCTCGGCGGCGGTGACCCCGAGATCGCCCACCACCGCACCATCGGCGCGCTGCGCGCCCTGGGTGCGCGGCCGGGGCCGGTCGCCGCGCTGCGCGCCCTGCTGGCCGTGCCGGCGCCACGCACGGTGTTCGGGCTGCGCTTCCCCAATCCGGTCGGCCTGGCCGCCGGGATGGACAAGGACGGCGTCGCGCTGCCCGGCTGGGCCGCGCTGGGATTCGGGCACGTCGAGGTCGGCACGGTCACCTGGCACCCCCAGCCGGGCAATCCACTCCCCCGCCTCTACCGGTTGCCGGCCAGCGAGGCGCTGATCAACCGGATGGGCTTCAACAACGCCGGTGCGCGCGCACTGGCGCAGCGGTTGCGCACCGGGCCGACACCGTCGATGCCGGTGGGGATCAGCATCGGCAAGTCCAAGGTCACCCCGGTTGCCGAGGCGGTCGAGGACTACCGGTCCTCGCTGCGCGCGCTCTACCCCTACGGCGACTACTTCGCGGTGAACGTCAGCTCGCCGAACACCCCCGGCCTACGCGGCCTACAGGACCGCGCCCTGCTGGACGACCTGCTTGGCGAACTGACCACCGAGGCCCGCGCCCTCGCCTACGGCGGCCGGCCGAAACCGGTGCTGGTGAAGATCGCCCCCGACCTCGACGACGCCGCGATCGGTGAGGTGATCGAGGTCTGCGCGGCCAGGTCGGTGGCCGGCGTCATCGCCACCAACACCACGCTGTCCAGGGACGGCCTGGCCGAGCGGGACGTCGCGACCGGCGCGCAGGCCGGGGGCCTGTCCGGCCGGCCGCTGGCCCGGCGGGCCCGCGAGGTGGTTGCTTTCGTGCACCGGGAGAGCGCCGGCACGCTGCCGGTCATCGGGGTGGGTGGCATCGCCGAGCCCTCGGACGGCCTGCGGCTGCTGGACGCCGGGGCGAGTCTGGTGCAGGTCTACACCGGTTTCGTCTATGCCGGGCCCGCCCTGGTGCGCGGGATCAGTCGCGCAGCGCGCGCAGCCGGCGCAGCATCGGGTGACCGATGACGATCAGCACCGAACCCCAGACGATCCCGCCGACCTGCATCGGGCCGATGTCGACGGTGACGTTACCGATGCCGACCGCGACGGCGACGCCGGCGACGAGCAGGTTGAGCGGGTCGGTGAGGTCGACCTCGTTCTCCTGCCAGATCCGCACCCCGACCAGCGCGACGAGGCCGTAGAGCATCAGGGTGGCGCCCCCGATCACGCCGGCCGGCACGGTCGCCACCAGCGCGCTGATCTTCGGCGAGAGCGACAGCGCGACCGCGCCGACCGCGGCGACCACGTACGCGGCGGTGGAGTAGACCCTGGTCGCGGCCATCACGCCGATGTTCTCCGCATAGGTCGAGCCGGCCGACCCGCCGCCGGCCCCGGCCAGCGTGGCGGCCAGGCCGGTGGCGATCAGCGTGTCGCCGATGTGGCCGTCGAGGTCGCGACCGGTGACCGCGCCGATCGCCTTGATGTGCGCGACGTTCTGCGCGACCAGCACGAACACCGCGGGCAGCATCAGCAGCGCGACCGAGGAGCGCAGTTCGGGATGCTGGATGGTGGGCAGGCCCACCCAGGAGGCGTTGCCCAACGCGGTCAGCGCGGCCGGATCGAGCCGACCGGCCAACGCGGCGGCGACCCAGCCGACCACGACGCCGATCAGCACCGAGATCCTGGCCAGCAGTCCCCTGGACAGCACCGCGCACAGCGCGATCACCACCACCGTGAGCGCGGCGAAAAACGGTTGGTACCCGGCGCCCCTGGCCGCCGTCGGGGCCTGGTTGAGGGTGATCAGCACGATCACCGCGCCGGTCACCACCGGCGGCATCACCGAGTCGACCAGCCGGATACCCAGTGCCTTGACCGCGACGCCGACCACGAACAGCAGCAGGCCGGCGATGAGCACGCCGCCGAGTTCGGCCGGCACGCCCTGGCTCTTCGCGGCCACCAGCGGGGCCACGAAGGCGAAGGAGGAGCCGAGATAGGCGGGCACCCGGTTGCGGGTCAGGGCCAGGAACAGCAGCGTGCCGATACCGGAGAACAGCAGGGTCGCGCTGACCGGGAAGCCGGTCAGCGCCGGGACCAGGACGGTCGCGCCGAACATGGCGGCCAGGTGCTGAAGGCCGAGCGTGATGGTCATCGGCCAGCTCAGTCGCTCGTCCGAGCGGACAACCTCACCCTCGGCAAGGCGCCGACCATCGCCGTGCACGGTCCACAGCGACACGCAGTACCCTCCCGGCCTGGCTCAGGAGCTACCGGTGGATACAGGGGTGCCTCTGCGATACCGGTCGCGCTCGTCAGCTCGTTGGCAGAGATAGTGCCACGCCAGGTAGCCGAAGCGCTCGTATCACAGTTCGATAATCACTCGAATGCAGTAGTCATTTCAGACTTTGTTGACATCCTATTTCTTGTCAATACTGAGAGTGACCATCGGTTCAACAGGATGCGATGCAATGTCTCAAGCTGATGTCGAGACAGTCTCGACGGGATGACCCAAGTTGATCTTACCGGATCGGGGTCTCCGCATTCGAATCGGGACGCTGCTCGATCGGTCGGCCAGTTCCGGCCGGCTGAAAACCCGGCCCGGCATCAGCTGCCGAGCCGGGTGAGGTTCTGGTACGCCGTCCGGCCATCGTGCCGTTCCCCGTGGCCGTGCGGTGTGGAGCTGCCGAGAGGGGAACTCAGGCGGTGCCGGGCTCCTCCTGCTTGGTCTGCTGCACTCGCTGGGCGATCTCCTGCTGGATGCTGGCGCTGGTGGAGGTGGTCGAGCCGCCGCTGGTGATCTGCGGAGCCACCGAACCGCCGTTGAGCGAGGCCCGGATCTGCTCCAGCCGGTTCTGACCGGCCATGCTGGTGGTCGAGGCCTGCACCTCGAGCATCCGGCCCTGCACCGAGTTCTTGGCCAGGTCGGCCGAACCGAGCGCGGTCGCGTAGCGCTTCTCGATCTTGTCCCGAACCTCTTCCAGCGACGGCGTGTTCGTCGGCGCGGCCAGTTCGGACATCTGGTTGAGCGACTTGGAGACCTGCTCCTGCATCTTGGCCTGCTCAAGCTGGCTGAGCAGCTTGGTGCGCTCGGCGAGCTTCTGCTGCAACATCATCGCGTTGCGCTCGACGGCCGTCTTGGCCTGCGCGGCAGCCTGCAAGGACTGGTCGTGCAGGGTCTTGAGGTCCTCGATGCTCTGCTCGGAGGTCACCAGCTGGGTGGCGAAGTTCTGCGCCGCGTTCTCGAACTCGGTCGCCTTCTGGTCGTCACCCTTGCCGCGCGCCTCGTCGGCCAGCACCAGTGCCTGACGCGCCGAGGCCTGTAGCTTGCCGACCTCGTCCAACTGCCGGCTCAGCTTCATCTCCAGCTGCCGCTGATTGCCGATGACGGCGGCGGCCTGCTGGGAGAGTGCCTGGTGCTGACGCTGGGCCTCCTCGATGGCCTGCTGGATCTGCACCTTGGGGTCGGCGTACTCGTCAACCTTCGACGAGAACGACGCCATCAGGTACTTCCAAGCCTTCACGAACGGATTGGCCATCTCCTCCGCCTACCTTTTCCCCTGCTGCCGAGCCCACAGTGGGAAGCCCCCGCCGCGTGTCCGGACAACGACCTCGTTACCGGTATGGGTTACATGGTGTCAGGTACCGCGCGAAGCTTCCACTGGCCCCTTCACTTCTCCAGTATGAGCGTTCCGCGGCGGTGACCGGGTAAGTCGGCCCACCTATGTGATCATGCCTCGCTGCCGATCGGGCAGCGAGGCATGATCGTGGGTATGTGGCGTTCGATCGTTCTCAGACCGTGACCGGTCTCACTGGCTCATAGTGCTCAGGCCGCGACGACGACGGCGTCGGGCGGCGAGATCGAGGAACTGAGTCGGCGGCTGAGTACCGGCTGGATTCGGAGGTCGGCGAGATCGTTGCCGACCACGGCGGGCACCATCCGGCCACCCTGCATCACCGGTTCGGCCGGCGGACGCGGCTGCCCACCACCGATGGCGAACCCGGCGGGAATCGAGGGCGCGGTCGGTGCCGCGGTCACCTCGTCCACGGCACGGACGTCGGCGGCGACACGGCCGAGCAGATCGGACAATGGCAGCTCAAGGGCGTCGCAGATGGCTGCGAGCAGCTCACTCGACGCTTCTTTACGGCCCCGTTCGACCTCGGAGAGATATCCGAGGCTCACCCGAGCGGCGCGAGAGACCTCGCGCAGCGAGCGGTGCTGAGTGGTACGGGCGTGACGGAGCCGATCACCGATCGCCTCACGCAGCAGTACGGTCATCGCGCGCCTCCCTTCGAGTGACCCGTTGCAGCCAAGGCTACCGAGCCGGAGCGATTCTCGGCAGCGACTTATGGCTACGTCTGCCAAGAGCGAACGAGTGGGATCACGGGGATGTTCCCTCGGTCTTCTCGCGCCGTTCTCGATAACCGGGCTATACCAGGACATTTTACCCGGCCTTGACCGGGTATCACTCGGTAGTGGACCAGCCTTTCAGCGCCGCGCGCAACTCATGAAGTGCGCTGCGGACCGCGCCGGCCCGGACGTCGTGTCGCCCGCCGGGCACGTCGATGGTCACGCTGCGTGTCGGGTCGGGCCCGACCACCGCGAGATACACCCGGCCCGGCGCGACCCCGTCCTGCGGGTCCGGCCCGGCCACCCCGGTCAGTCCGACACCCCAGGTGGCGCCGCAGCGCCGCGCGGCACCGGCGGCCAACTGCCGGGCCACCTCCGGGTGTACCGCGCCGTGTTCGGCCAGCAGCGATTCCGACACGCCGGCCAGGCTCGCCTTGAGTTCCGTCGCGTACACCACCAGCCCACCCCGCACCACGGCGCTGGAGCCGGGCACGC
>CAJCJE010000089.1 GCA_903970565.1 Candidatus Melainabacteria bacterium
CGCCATCGACTACGGCTTCCACATGATCGTCTCCGATGTCAACGACACTTCGTTGAAGGAGATGGAATCCTGCATCGACGCCGGGGTGAACAGCTTCAAAATGTTCATGGCCTATCCCGGCGTGTTCTACGCGACCGACGGCGAGATCGTCCGGGCCATGCTCAAGGCGCGGGAGACCGGCGGCCTGATCATGATGCACGCGGAGAACGGCATCGCGATCGACCAGCTCGCCGCGAAGGCGCTCGCCGAGGGGCTGACCGATCCGGTGCAGCACGGCCTGACCAGGCCGCCGGAGCTGGAGGGCGAGGCGACCTCGCGGGCGATCGCGCTGGCCGGCGTCACCGGGGCGCCGCTCTACATCGTGCACCTGTCGGCCTCGCAGGCCCTCGCGGCGGTCGCGCAGGCGCGTGACGCCGGCCAGAACGTGTTCGCCGAAACCTGCCCGCAGTACCTGTACCTGTCCATCGAGGACCTGGCCAGGCCGGACTTCGAGGGCGCCAAGTACGTCGCCTCTCCCCCGCTGCGTCCCAAGGAGCACCAGGACTCACTGTGGAGGGGGCTGCGCACCAACGACCTGTCGGTGGTGTCCACCGACCACTGCCCGTTCTGCTTCAACGACCAGAAGCAGTTGGGACGCGGTGACTTCACCAAGATCCCGAACGGCATTCCCGGGGTCGAGCACCGAATGGACCTGCTGCACCAGGGCGTGGTCGCCGGGGAGATCTCGTTGGCCCGCTGGGTGGAGACCTGCTCGACCAACCCGGCCAGGATGTTCGGCCTCTACCCGCGCAAGGGCGTCATCGCCCCCGGCGCCGACGCCGACATCGTCGTCTACGACCCGGTGGCCACCCAGACCCTGTCGGTGAACACCCACCACATGAACGTGGACTACTCCGCGTACGAGGGCATGGAGATCACCGGCAGGGTGGACACCGTGCTCTCGCGTGGCCGGGTGATCGTCGACGGTGCCGGTTTCCACGGTTCGACCGGACACGGCAAGTTCCTGGCCCGCGAACTCAGCCAATACCTGAACTGAGAGGTTCTGATGGATTTCGGCGTCGTCACCCAGACCGATCCGCCGGCCTGGACGGTCGTGGACACCATGCGGGCGGCGGAGGACAACGGGTTCGGCTACGGCTGGACGTTCGACTCGCACGTGCTCTGGCAGGAACCATTCGTTATCTACTCGCAGATCCTGTCCGCGACCTCGGAACTGGTCGTCGGGCCGATGGTCACCAATCCCTCCACTCGGGACTGGTCGGTGACCGCGTCGCTGTTCGCCACGCTCAACGACATGTTCGGCAACCGGACGATCTGCGGCATCGGCCGGGGTGACTCGGCCCGGCGGGTGATCGGCCAGTCCCCGGCGACGCTGGCCACTCTGGCGGAGGCGATGCGGGTGATCAAGGGACTCGCCGAGGGCGAGGAGGTCACCATCCACGGTGCGGCGGTACGGATTCCGTGGGTGCGCAACGGCAAACTGGAAATGTGGATGGCCGGCTACGGCCCGAAGGCGCTGAAACTCGTCGGTGAGCAGGCCGACGGTTTCATCCTCCAGACCGCGGACCCGGACATCGCCCGCTGGACCATTGGCGCGGTCCGGGACGCCGCCACCGCGGCGGGTCGCCCAGCCGACGCGGTGACCATCTGTGTCGCGGCACCGGCCTATGTCGGCGCGGATCTGGCGCACCAGCGCGACCAACTGCGCTGGTTCGGCGGCATGGTCGGCAACCACGTCGCCGACCTCGTCGCCCGCTACGGCAACGACGGCGCGGTGCCGCGCGCGCTGACCGACTACATCGCCGGCCGGGAGGGCTACGACTACTCCCACCACGGCCGGGCCGGCAACCCGTCGACCGACTTCGTGCCGGACGACATCGTGGACCGGTTCTGCCTGCTCGGCCCCGAAGCCGCGCACCTGCAACGGTTGCACGAGCTGGCCGAACTCGGCGTGGACCAGTTCGCGCTGTACCTGATGCACGACGAGCAGGAGAAGACCATGCTCGCCTACGGCAACTCGATCATCCCCGAGATCGGCTGAGCCGAGGCCGACAGGGCACCTTCGGTTCTCTGCCGCGATGCCGCATCGTCGGGGTGCGCGATTGCGCACCCCGACGATGCGGCAGGCGTACATGCGCACCACGGTGAACATCGATCCCCAGCTACTGGCCGGGGCGAAGAACGTGGCCACCCGTACTCATCGCTCGCTCAGCTCAGTCATCAACGACGCACTGCGGATACTGCTTCGCACCCGGCCCGAGGACTTCTCGCTGCCCACCGATGGCCGGTACGGACTGCGGGCAGGGCTTGAACTCGACGACAAGGAACCGTTGGCTGAACTGCCCGGAGACAACAATCCCCCGTTCAGGTGATCGGGGTCGCGCGGCCGTCCCAGCGGCCGGCCAGCAGGGGCGGCAGGAGGGTGGCGAACTCGGGCGGGTAGACCACGTCGGTGGTTCTGGCCAGTTCGCGCACGCTCCACCAGCGGTGCTCATCGACCGTCTCGTGCTCCAGCTCGGTGAAGCCCGAGGTGTCGACCTCCAGGACGGCGTCGAGCTTGGCCAGGAAGTACCACTCCTCGGCATGAACGAGCTGCTCGTCGAACGGAAAACTGGTCCGGCGTACCCAGGCCGGCCCGGTCAGGTCGTCCTCGGCCAGCCGCAGCCCGGTCTCCTCGTGCACCTCGCGGACCGCGGTCGCGCGCAGCTGCTCACCATCGTCGACCCCACCGCCGGGGGTGAACCACCAGCTCTGGTCCGGGACGGCCGGGTCGTGGCCGCGAAACAGCAGCACGCGGTCGCTCCGGTCGACCAGCACGACCCTGGCCGACCGGCGGCGCGGGGTGGTCGCGGCGGCGGCGATGT
>CAJCJE010000090.1 GCA_903970565.1 Candidatus Melainabacteria bacterium
CTGATCGAGCCCGCGCGTTCCGCCGGTGGGCACCGCCGCTATTCCCGGTTCCAGCTCCGGCTTGCCGCGCGGGTCAGGGAAATGGTCGACCACGGCACTGGCCTGGACGCGGCCTGCCGCATCGTGACCCTCGAAGACCAACTCCATGAGGCCCAACGCCTCAACAACCAACTGAGCGCCAGCGACTGAACCGCGCGCTGCCGCCGACCACGTCGACGGCAGCGGCAACGGACCCAGGACCCGGACCCAAAGGGCACGGCAACTGGATGATCAGCTGTCACAACCCCGTTATCCCGTTCCAGCGCGCGTCGACTGTCGGCGGGGGAGGTGGTCGCCGCCAGCGCGGGAGTCTGTGCCCGCACCGGTTCCACTGGCGGCGCACCGTCACGCGCACCCCACAGCGTTGCCACCAGCCAGGTTGACGACGGGCACATCCACAGCGTCCGCTACGACGGTGAACTTCCGGTCCGGGTACGGCCGAGGAGGTGGCGCAGGGCTTCGTCCAGGTCGGGGTGTCGAAAGTGGTGCTCGGCCTCGATCAGCCGTTGCGGCCGGACTCGCTGGTTGGCTTCGGCCAGTTCGGTGGAGCCCTCGGTGCCCAGTAGCAGGCGTGGCCCGAGAGTCGGCACCGGCAGCAGAGCCGGCCGGTGCAGAACGGTGGCGAGGGTGCGGGTGTAGTCGGTGTTGCGGACGGCGTCCGGGGCGACCGCGTTGAGCGGTCCGGACAGTTCGGGGTCCATGAGCGCACGGTGGTAGATGTCGACGAGGTCGTCGATGCCGATCCACGAGGTCCACTGTCGGCCGCTGCCCAACCGGCCGCCGAGACCGGCGGCGAACAACGGGTAGAACAGTTGCAGGGTGCCGCCTCGGGGTGATTGCACGATGCCGGTGCGTACGGTGACCACCCGTACTCCCGCGTCGGCGGCCGGGGTGCTGGCCGCTTCCCAGTCGGTGACCAGGTCGGCGAGAAAGCCATCGCCGCGGTCGCTGGTCTCGGTCAGTATCTCCTCGCCGCGATCCGGACCGTAGTAGCCGATCGCCGAGGCCACCACGAGAGTCCGAGGCCGCGAGGACGATCGGGCGAGTAGTTCGGCCAACCGTCGCGTCGGAGTGATCCGGCTGTCGCGCAGGGAACGCTTGTGGGACGCCGTGAATCGGCCCGCGATGGAGGCGCCCGCCAGATGGACCACCGCGTCCACGCCGTCGAGTAGTCCGGCGTCCGGCTCGTCGGGCCGCCAGGTCCGTTCGTCGGCGTGGTGAGCCTGATGACGGACCAGCCGGATCACCCGATGTCCACCAGTGGTCAGGAACGCGGTCAGCGCCGAACCGACGAGACCGGTGGAACCCGTGACGGCGATCGTCATGGGCTGTTGTTGGATGGTCCTCGCCCAGCGGTGCGCGGCCAGGTCGTCGGCGAGCTGGCGGTGGCGGTAGACGAACATCGCGCGCAGCAGGGCGGCCGGCACGATCGTCTCCACCCGGTCGGTCACCCTGGTGGCTTCCTCATCGACCGCAGCGAATTCGTGGGTGTGCCGCCAATGCAGCGGCAGCGAGGTCAGCTCGTCGACGAAGCGGTCCGGTGGTTGGTAACCGCCGTGTTGGGCAACCCACCGCAGTCCGGCCGGCATGGCCAGGACCGCGGTGCCATCGCGCAGCGAGGTGGCTTCGGCGGCCACCCCGATCGGTTGCCACGGCGGCGTCAGTCGGGTGATGGCACCTGGTCGCTCATGCCAGTCGAACACCTCCTGCTGCCCCGCGGGCACAACGCTGGAATGCACCAGACCCATCGGTGGTCTCCGTTTCGCGTAGTGACTTCAGTGTGCACGCAGAGCGGTTGTCATGGTGAGTAGCGCTCGGCCTGCCATCAGCGCGGCCTGAAATCTGGGTATCTCGATCTCGTTCGCCAACTCGGTGAGGTCCGGGCGTTCGACGAGCAAGCCTGCCAACAGGCGTCGTTGGTCCTGGGGTAACAACGCATACTCATCCTGGAGCACCGCCTGGCTGGCCGCAGCGCGAAACTGGCGGGGTGTTCGACGTGACCAGCGCCGCGCCAGGTTGGAAATCAGCTCCGCGCGCAGACGGCGCCCGTCCGGCTCCCGTGCGGCGGTCACCCAATCCACGCTGGTCAGTACGCGGTAGGTGACTCGCGCGGCGGCGCCACGGCTTCGAGCGCAGCTACGGCTGATCGTCCATACCAGGTGAAGCATGCGCTCAGCGAGTGTCACGACCGGGTCGTGCTCGACCTCGACACCGGCGCGAGAGCCGGCGTTGGTGTCTCCCATAGTGATCTACCTTGCTTCTGGTGTCACGGTGCCGGCGGTTCGTCGAGGTGCCCTGGGACATGGACCTCCGGCGGCGTCGACGACAGCGTAGGGCTGGTGAATTCGTGGATCGTGCGGATGGTCTCCTGGAGGAAGGTCAGGACTGTCCTGGCCTGCTCGGGGTCCAGCCGGCTGGTGATCTTCGCGAGCGCCCCCAGCAGCGGGTCGAGTTCGGCGCGCACCGCCGCGCGGGCGTGGTCGGTGGGCTGCACGGTGATTCTTCTGCGGTCCCGTGGGTGTGGTTCGCGCCGGACATGTCCGGCGGCCTCCAGCCGATCCACCAGGACCGTCGCCGAGGCCGACCGGATCTTCAGCCACTGAGCCAGCTCCACCGGACCGATGGCGGCGGAACTGGACACCAGATGGTCCATCGCCTCCAGATCGGTCTCGCCGACCCCGAGTCGTCGCGCGAGCGCGGCATGCATGTCCCGGCCGGCTTGCAGCAACGTCCGGATTGCCAGGCCGATCTCCCTCGGGGACACCTGCGCGTCGCTGTTCCCACTCACACCATAAGTATAGACAGGCTAGCAACTAGACAGGCTAGCTTTATTCGCTAGACTGCCTAGTGATATACCCGTTGACGAGAAGCCACCATGAGGACGACCTCGTCCGGCCGAACGCACCGGTAACGGAGATCGAGAGACACCATCGCGGTGTTCCACCTCCATCCGAGCAACACACGAAGGGCCACGAATGAGTGACACGATCCATACTCTGACGGCTGACATCACCGACCAGTGCGAATGTGCGATCGTGGGTGGTGGGCCGGGTGGGATGATGCTGGCCTACCTGCTGGCGCGCGCGGGTATCTCGGTCACGCTGCTGGAGTCCCACCAGGACTTCGACCGAGCGTTTCGCGGCGACTCACTGCACCCCTACACGCTGGAACTGCTCGACCAGCTCGGTCTTGCCGAAAAGCTCCTCACCCGGCCGCACTTTCCCGCGCGCTACTTTCGCTTCCACACACCGTCCGGCAGCCTGGTCACCGCCGACTACGGCAAACTGCGTTCACCGTTCAACTATGTCGCCCTGATGCCACAGGTGTCCTTTCTGGACTTTCTCGCCGAGCAGGCCGGCGCGCTGCCCGAGTTCAGCTTGCGGCTGGGCGCCAAAGCCATCGGGCTCGTCGAGCAGAGTGGTGTCGTGACCGGCGTCCGCTACCGCGACATCGACGGCGAGCACACCCTGTCCGCCGACATCGTGGTCGGGGCCGACGGCAGGTTCTCCAAGACCCGCCGCCTGGCAGGCCTGGCCGCACGATCGTTGGGAGCGAGCACGGACCTGCTCTGGTTCCGACTGCCCCGCCAAGCCGACGATCCGCCCGAGGCCGACGTCGACCTCTACTTCGGCACCGACCACTACCTCGGTCTGCTGGGCGGCCCGGACTCCTGGCAGGTCGGCTACAGCCTGCCCAAAGGCGGCTACGCCGCCGCCCGCGAGGCCG
>CAJCJE010000091.1 GCA_903970565.1 Candidatus Melainabacteria bacterium
CGACGGCGCCACCACCACCGGCCGGCCGCGCAGCGACGGCAGCGCACCCCACCCCGTCGCGTACAGCGCGCCGGTCGGGATCACCACCAGCTCCCGGTCGCCGATCAGAGTGCCCAACGGTCGCAACAACCGCTCGTCCAGCAGCGCGGCCCGCCGTGACGCGGACATGGTCACCGCCTCGACCAGCTGCGGCGGCAGCCAGTCCGGGGACAGCGCGTCCAGATCGGCGTGGAGTTCCTGCGCGGCGACGGCGACGGCCGGGAAATCGCCGAGCGAGACCAGCCGAACCCGGCCGTCGGCGACCACCAGCGCGGAGATCTCGTTGTTGGAGTTGAGATAGCTGACCATCGCCCGGTCGCCGAGTTCGCCGATCACCTCGCGGATGCCGGCCACCGGCCGGGGCGCGCCCCAGGGGCTGTCCCGCCACCCGACCCGCATCACCTCCCGGCCCAGCGACGCATGTCGGGAGACCAGGTCGCGGTTGGGCACGCCGGTCAGCTGGGCCTGCTGCACCACCCGGCTCAGATAGCGGTACTCCGACACCTTCTCGGCCAGCGCCGGGTCCGCCGGCGGCGGCAACGGCTGATAGCGGTAGACCTGCGCCCTGGTCAGTTCCAGCCAGGCGAACAGCTGCCGCGCGGGGGAGCGGGTGTGCTCGATCACCAGCCGCACCGCCAACCGGCCCAGTTCGCGGCCGTGTACCGCGGTGCCGGACACCAGTTCGGCGCCCCCCATCCGATCCCGGACCCGGCTCAGCTCGGCCAGCCCGGCCCGCGCCTGTCCGAACGCGCGTCGCCGATCACCGTGCGCCACCGCGAATTCGGCCAGGCAGAGCCTGCGCATCATCCGGTGGTCGATCGGGGTGACCCGGCTGGGCCGGGGCACCAGGGCGAACTGTTCCCGCGCCTGCCCGAGCCTGCCGCGTCGCAGGCACAGCCGGACCGCCAGCATCCTGGCCACCGCCGACTCGTCGACCATCCGCAGCTCGGCCAGTTCGTCGGCGAGGTGCACGGCGCGGTCGGTCAGCGTGGCCGGCACCCGGTCGCGCTCCAGCGCGTCGTTGACGTCCGCGCGCAGCCCGATCAGCGACGCGATCGCCGCCCACGGCCGGTCCCCGCGCCGCTGGAACCGGCGACGGGCCGAGCGGGCGAACCGGTGCGTGGTGGCCAGATCGTCCTCGAACACCGCCGCCGCCGCGCGCAGCAGTTCCGCCTCGGCCAGATGCCGGTAGTCACGTTGGCGGCGCAGCGCCGGCAGCACCTCGTCCAGCAGCCGGGCGGAATCCTCGGCGAGGCCGGCGGTCAACAACACCTCGGCCTGGTCGGTGTGCATCTTGGGCAGCGCCGTGGGGGAGAGCTGGCGATAGCCGTTGCTGGTCTTCTCATAATGCGACAGGGCCTGCGGAACATCCCCGAGCCGCCAGGCCAGCGCGCCGAGCGCATGGTGGCCCTTGGCCGCCAGTACGGCGAGATCGTGGGCGTCCGAGCCGCCCTCGGCCAGGCCCGCGGTGACCACCTGCACCATCCGGCGCAGGTCCCGGCTCGCCGGCGCCGGCCGGCCGACGGCGGTGTGTGCCAGTGACCGGTTGAGCAGGTTCACGGCGAAGCCGAAGTGATCGACGAAACCGCGAGCGTAGGCACGTTCCCCGATGGCGACGGCCCTGTCCAGCGCGTCCGTCGCCTCCTGCAACCGGTTCGCCCGCGCGAACAGCAGACCACGCTGTCCCAACGCCTTCGCCGCCAATTCGGCGCGCAGCCGCTGATCGGGTAGCTCGGCCAGCAGCTCCTCGGCGGAACTGAGCCGGTGCAGGCCTTCGGCAAGGCCGTGGATCTCCGCCTCGTGCGAGGACAGCGTGATCAGGATGCGGGTGCGCAACTCGGCGGAGGCAGCCGGCGTGGTCCCGGCGAGTACTCGCAGTGCCTGCCGCAGCAGCGGGCCGGCGTGGTGCGGCCGGTAGGAATTGGTCTCGCCGCGGCCACGACGATAGAGGTCAGCGGCACGTCGCAGCCGATCGTCCTCGGATGACGGGCGTCCCCCGCCCGCGCCGGTGCCTGTGGCCACCGCGCTATGTCACCACATTCGTCACCAACGCCGATACCCACCCGGTCGTCGCCGTCGGCTCAGGGACTGTTAGCCGACGGTGGTCGCCACCATCACCCACTCATCGCATGATGGTCGGTGTCACCACCGTCCGCGCCCGCTGCCCGGTGGGCACCGCGAGGTGGACCAGAAGCTGGGTACAGCCCAGCGGCACGTTGGCCAGCACGAACCGGCCACCGTCATCGGCGGCGGCGGTCAGCGTCGTATGGCCGGACACCCGGACCTCGACGGTGTGCGGGCCCGAGGGAACCAGCCAGCCGTCGAAGCGATGGCCGCCGGTGGCCGGGGCGAGGCTGACCATCACGGTCAGGTCCTCGACGGTGAAGGTCATCGTGCTCGGCCCCGCCTGGCTGCGCACCCCGGCCAGCTGCCGGGTATCGGTCTGCCGGGCGATCTCGATGAACTGCGGATCTTCCAGTTCGAGGGCGAACTGGACCCTGGCCACGAGATCTGCTGGCATGGAATCGGCGCGCACCAGTAGGTCTCCCAGCTCGGTGAGCAATTCGGTGTCTTCTGGTGACAGGCCGAGGGCTGCCAGTCCTTCCCCCGCCCGTCCGGGCCCTGTCGGGCCATCGGTCGGGTTCACGACGAACCTCCTTCGGTCTCATTGGTGAGTACTTTGCGCAACGTGGCCAGGCAGCGCATCCGGGTCGGGCCGATGCTGCCTCGGCGCATGGACATCTTCTTGGCCACCACGTCGTACTCGGCGCGGCCGTCGAGCACGGTCAGTCGAATCAGCATCTGGCAGTGCGCCGACAGCTTCCGGAACGCCGTCCACAGGTGGACATCGCGATCGCGTTGCAGCACTTCCTGCTCGGGCAGGCCGTCCTGGGCACACAGCCGATCGAGCACGTCGTCGACCAGCGGTTGCTCATGGGTGGTCTTGTGCTGGCTCTGGTACACCTCCCGGCGGGTGGTCGTGATCAGCCACTGCGCCACCGCCTTCGGTTCCTCGATCGTGTCCAGCTTGTTCAGCAGTTTCAGCCAGACCGCCTGCACGATGTCCTCGGCCTGGGTCCGTTCGAGCCCGTGCGCGCGAGCGACGTGCCAGAGCAGTGGGCTGAGTTCTTCGACCAGCGCGTTCAACGCCAGCCGGTCGCCCTCACGAGCGGCGCACACGCAGGCGCCGTACTTCTGGTGCCCGGTCAGTTCCCACCAGGACGGGGGCTTGGGCTCGGGGTCGGTCGGCTCCGCGTCGACCCGTGGGTCATCCCGTTTACCGGTCATCACCATGCGGCGATCCTCCTTGACGCGGTGCGCCGTTCCGCACGAGCCCGTCCTTCCTGACCACGCGCTGTACGAACCGGTCAGAAAACAGGAACAGCCTCGACGCACGCAGATACATCCCGATGCGGTGAGTTTATGGTGGCGATCGATCACCGACCGCGCACATGCCGCGTGGCCGGGACAAAGCCCGGCCACGCGACTGGTGGAGACGTTGACTTCGGCCCGGTCGACCCACTGCCTACCGACGGCCGTGCCAGGCCCGGCCGTTCACCACGACCGATCGGCCGGCTCAGCTCACCGCCAGCGGCTCGTCCTGGCTGCTCCAGCCGCCCTGCATGGGTGACGCCTTTACCGGATTGGTGGCGGGCGCCGGCTCGGCAGGTTCGGCGGTGGCCGGTCGCTCGTCGTCGAGTCCCGGCTTGACCTCGTCAAGAGTGGGGCTGATGTTGTCCATACTGCGGTCCCTCCTGCATCGACCCCCGAGGCTCCCGGCCGGCCCAACCCCGGCCGCGAGTCGCTGTGCGATCGCTTTCCGCGACCGCGTGCGTCAACCCTGGCGGAGAACACACATAGTGATCAGTTGGGCATTCATATGTGGCAAGCGGGTGAACGCACTAGGGAAATTATGCTGACTGGAGTAGCGAAGTAAAGATATTTCTTACTCTCCGCCGCGAAAATTTTTGTTGATATTCGAACGGCCCAACCTGCGGGCGCGCCGGAGGGCCCCCTCGCCCCCCGAACTCCAGGGAGGGGGCCCTCGTAGCCGGACTGCGCGCTGCCACGGTCCGCGTCAGGCCCCTCCCGACTGAACGCCGACCGTGGCCCCTGCGCCGGCGCACCCCGGCCGTTCCGGGTGCTCATCGAGCCACGTGGATCAAGAGCGGGACAGACCGGGGCAGATACACGTTTGGCCAAGAAATCTTTGCCCAACGCTATGGGTAGATCTACGGAGAGTGTCCATTGACATCGGTATTGATCCGATGTTTCGATGGGTAGTGGTGGACGACTCGTGCGTGCGACCTTCCTGGAAGAGGGCGGCAGCCTTGTCAGTGTTGGCGAAGCGCCGTGGTTTCCGTGGCGACGGCGACTACGACGACGGCGTGCACTACACGCCGGACAACGGCGCGTCGGCCACGCTGACCTTCACCGGCACCGGCATCACCTACTACACCGAGACCAACAGCGACGAGGGCACCGTCGGCATCTCGATCGACGGAGTCGCCAAGGGCACCGTCAGCGCCGTCTCCGCGACGCGCCAGGCCCAGCAGCCGCTGTCTGCGATCAGCGGACTGCCAGCGGCCAGCACACCATCACCGTGACCAAGCAGAGCGGAACCTATCTGGTGGTCGACGGTTTCGGCAGCACCTCGTGACGCCCGTCGCGGAGGTCGGCGGCGGCTGTCGTCAGTAGCCGTTGACCTCCGCGACCGCGCTCTCGAACTTGTCCAGCGCGCGCTCGACCGGTCCGGCCTGGCCCGACGGCGCCCAGTACACGGCCCGCCGGAAGCCGGCCTTCGCATAGGCCTCGATGACCTCGGGCTTCGGCGGAATGCCCATCACCGTCAGCTCCATCGGCCGCTCCGCCCGATCCCGCAGTTCCGTGGCGCGTTCCAGGATGCCCTCGGGCGCGTAGTTCGGCATCCAGCCGTCGCCGAAGCCCAGAACCCGGTCCAGCACGGTCGGTCCGTTGCCACCGACCAGGACCGGCGGATGCGGTCGCTGTGCCGGCTTCGGCCAGGACCAGATCCGGTCGAAGTTGACGTACTCACCGGCGTAGCTGGCCTCCTCCCGCGTCCAGATGGCCTTCATCGCCTCGACCCGCTCGCGCAGCAGCGCCATCCTGGTGCGCGGATCGGTCCCGTGATCGGCCATCTCCTCGCGATTCCAGCCGGCGCCCACCCCGAACTCGAACCGGCCGCCGGAGAGGGTGTCCACGCTGGCGACCTCTTTGGCCGTGGTGATCGGATCGCGCTGGATGACCAGGCAGATGCCGCTGCCGATGCGCAGCCGGCTGGTGGCGACCGCGGCGGCGGTGGCGGCGACGAACAGGTCGTAGGTGTGCACGTACTTGTGCGGCAGCTCACCGCCACCGGGATACGGACTCTGCCGGGAGGCGGGGATGTGGGTGTGTTCCGGGAAGAACAGCGACTCGTGGCCGCGCTGTTCGACCAGACGGGCGATCGAGCCGGGATCGAGGGCATCGTGAGTTGCGAAGAACGCTATTCCGGTATCCACGCCTCGCACGATACCCCCGCGCCGATCATGAACGTCCGCCGAGAAGTCGACCCGAAAACGACCCACGGTGTTCGGCCGGTGCGCAGGAACCGGCCGAGCCCCGTGAGTCTACGTCAGAAAGTCCCTACCCGACCCGGTGGAACTTCTCCCGGCCTTCTCAGAAGTTGTACTGGTCCACGTTGGCGGAGTTGAACACCGTCGGCGGGCCGAGGACGACCGAGGGCCCGGTCGTGCCGGAGGCCGCGAGCACCTTGTAGCTGCCCAGCGAACCGGCCTTGAACGTGGAGCCGGCCAGCAGGCTGGCGCTGCCCGAGGCCAGCCCGAGTGCCGCGTAGCCGGCCAGGTAACCCAGCTTGCTCGGGTCCCACAGCTCGAACTCCTTGACCGTGCCGTCGTGCACGTAGGACTTCATCTGCGAGGGCAGCCCGAGACCGGTCAGCGTGAGGTGCGCCAGCAGGCTCTTGTGCGTGTCGAGGTACTGGGCGGCGGTGGAGATGCCGACGGTGGTCGGCGAAATGATGCCGGCGAGGTTCGGGTAGGCCGACAACAGTCCTTGTAGGACGGTCAACGAGGTGGCCGGATCGTCGTTACCGTAGACGGTGCTGACCAGCTGCATGTTCGGGTACTTCCGTAGCTCCTGCTTCATGTAGCCGATCCAGGCGTTCTGGTTGGTCGCGCTGGCCTCGGCCGACAGGATCGCGATCTGGCCCTTCGAACCGATCTCCTTGGCCAGCAGGTCGACCTCGGAGGTCCCGATGTTCTCGGTGTTGGCCTGGTTGATGAACAGGTGGTTGGGGCTGGTGCCGCAGGAGATGTCCGAGTCGAACGAGACGATCTTGATCCCGGCGTTGGACGCCTGGTTCAGCGCCGGGCACAGCGCGGAGGGATCGTTGCCGGCGATCACGATCGCGTTGGCGTGCGCCTGGATGGCCGCCTGGATCGACGGGATCTGCGCGGCGGCGGTGTCCTGGGTGCCGCTGCTGACCACCGCTTTGCCGCCGGCCTCCTGCACCGCCTTCTTCCCGCCCTGCACGGCGATCACCTCGTAGGGGTTCTGGGTGTCCTTCGGGATGAAGTAGACCAGCAGCCCCGTCTTGATCGTGGTCGCCGTCGGCGCCGTTGTCTGGTCACCGGTACTCGCCGTCGACGACGCGCAGGCCGCGCTCAGCGTGGCGACCAACGCCAGTGCGAGCACGCCGGTCACCTTGCGGCTCACCGCCCCGATGTTCCTCATGCTCATAGCCTTTCTCTCACTTCTTGTCCACAGGGCTGGTTGGTGGGTGGGTGAATCTCGGTCAGCGGCGCCGGGTGCGCGCGCGGATGCGCCGCAGCGCCTCCCGGCCGTTCGGGATGACCACGCTGATCAACAGCAGGACGCCGACGACGATGTTCTGGATCTCTGGTGCCACGTTCAACTGGGTCAGCACCTGTTGCATACAGCCCACGATCGCCACCGACAGCACCACGCCGAGCACGGTGCCCCGGCCGCCGAAGATGGACACGCCGCCGAACAGCACGATCGCGACCACGTTCAGTTCCAGTCCGGTACCCGCGTCGTAGCTGACCGAGGCGTTCTTCAGGGTGAACAGGATGCCGGCGAACGCGCACAGCACGCCGGAGGTGACGAACAGCCAGAACTTGATCCGGTGCACCCGGATACCGCTGAACTGCGCGGCCTCCGGCTGCAACCCGGTCGCCACGATCGCCCGGCCCAGCGGTGTCGCGTGCAGCACCACCCCACACACCACGGCGAGGACCAGGAAGATCACCGTCGAGTAGGCGATCTCGGTGCCGGGGATCGGCGCGACCCCGATCGTGGTCAGCGACAGCGGGAAACCGGTGACCGTGCGCGGCGCCAACACGATCTCGGCGAGGCCACGGAACAGGGTCAGGGTGCCGATGGTGACCGCGATCGAGGGCAACCCGAGCCTGGCCACCAGGAACCCGTTCAGCGCGCCACCGAGCGCGCCGACCACCAGCGCCGCGGCCATCGCCGCCCACACCGACCAGCCCGAACTGAACAGGGCACCCATCACCGTGCCGGACAGGCCGAGCATGGAGGCGACGGACAGGTCGATCTCGGCGGTGACGATGATCAGCAGCAGCGGCAGCGCCATGATGGCGATCTCGCCCATGTTCAGGCCGATGTAGAAGAAGTTCGTGCTCTGTAGGAAGTTCGGCGAGGCCGAGGACCCGAAGACCAGCGTCGCGATGAGCACGACGACCAGCGCGCTCTCCCAGCGCACCAGCCCACGCAGCACCGACCGCTTCCCGTCGCCCTCCGGCGCGTCCGGCCGAGGGGGAGCCTGCTCGGCAGGCTGGGCGGCCACGGTGGGTTCAGACGTCACGATGCGCCCCCTTCGCCGAGCGGAGTTGCCGGGCAACCCGCAGGCTCAGCCACCGGTCGAAGGCGATGGTCGCCAACAGCAGCGCGCCCGCGATCGCCTCGTCCCAGAACGCGGAGATCCTGGTCGCCACCAGCGCCTGGTTGATGGTGTTCAGCAGCAGCGCGCCCAGCGCCGCGCCGAGCACGGTGCCGCTGCCGCCGAAGATCGCCACCCCGC
>CAJCJE010000092.1 GCA_903970565.1 Candidatus Melainabacteria bacterium
CGCTCGACGCGGTCCGTTCCGGTGCGCGGTACCTGGACTTCCACCGGGCCGCGATGCGGGTACTCGCCGAGGGCCTGCACGACTGGGGCCTGCTGCCGGTCTCCCCGGAGGAGGCACTGGATTCGGCCAACCAGCAGCACCGCCGCTACATCGTCTGCGGTGTCGGCCACTTCCTCGGCCTCGACGTGCACGACTGCGCGCACTCCAGTCCCGATGCCTACCACGAGGGCACGCTCGAACCGGGGATGACGCTGGCCGTCGAACCGGGGCTGTACTTCCACCCCAACGATCTCACCGTGCCGCCGGAGCTGCGCGGGATCGGCGTGCGCATCGAGGACGACGTGCTGGTCACCGCAGACGGAATCGACATCCTCTCCTCGGCCCTGCCGATCGAACCCGACGCCGTGGCGCAGTGGGTGCGCGACCGGCAGTCCACCCGGCCGGCCGGCAGCTCCTGTCCGAGGCAGTAGCGGATCAGCCGGGAACCGGGGCGAGGTAGACCCAGTTCCCGGCCTCCCGCAGGAACCGGCTGTTCTCGTGCAGTGAGTCCGTCCGGCCGCCGACGCGGTAGTCGGCGCGGAACTCCACGGTGCCCTCGGCGTGCAGCAGGCTGCCTCCGGTGCTGCCGATGACGACCAGTCGCGACCACTGCTGGCGCGGATCGAGGCCGACGCGGGCCGGCCGGGTGCTGGAGTGCCAGCTGCGCAGCAGATACGCCTCGTCTGCGACCGCGAAGGCGCTGTACCGCGACCGCATCAGCTCCCGCGCGGTCGACGCGGTGGCGTGCCCGGCGTGCAGCCGGCCGCAGCAGTCCGGATAACCGCGATCCAGCCCGCACGGGCAGGGGCCGGTCGGATCGGCGGCGGGAAGGGCACGGGCAGTGCGTCGGGACACTCGCTGATTGTGGCGCATCCCGTGATGCGGGAACATGTCGCGGTGATCGGACTCATCGCGGCACCGTCCAACCTCGGCCTGCGGCCACCGCAGCGAGGCGCGGTGCCGGGCTGCGCGAAGGCCCCGGAGGCGCTGCGCGAAGCCGGCCTCCACGACCGGCTGGTGAACGCCGGGGCCCGCGATCACGGTGTCGTGCTGCCCGGTCGGTACCGCAACGACTGGGTGGCCGGGCAGGATCGGCGGCCGTTAGCCCGAGACGGCCGAGTCCGCGACCATCGTGCTTGCGCGACATACGCAAGTAAATGTGATGATCTGACACTCATGACCAATTCTTTGCGGCCAATCGAGTGACATTTGTGCTGTCCGCTGACGATTCTGTGCGCGTCCCATGCGGCCCTCGGCCGAGGATTCCGGTGAGTTGGCCATCGTTCTGGTCGGTCGGCGGCCCTGATCGAGGTGTGGCCGAGTGCTGCGGGCCACGACCGAAGCCTTGATGAGCTGCTGTTGTGTCCGCCTCGTTCGGCCCGTGTGTGCCACGGGACCACGTAATTCGTCCACGGTGAGCCCGAAGGGCGGTCTGGATGCGCCCCCTTCGACAATAGTCATTAATTTTCATTAACATGTAAATATTTACCTGTTATAGATACGTATATTGCGGCTCCATGTCAACGGAGTTACGGTCCCCGGTACACCGCCGCGCCAGGCGTCAGCGCTGGTCCGTGACCCGGACCGCGCCTCGCCGACGCGAGTCAGTGTGGCGTTCGGATCTGCCCCACGACCGCGTCAACCCCTGCCCGCGCTCACCCCACTCACCCGCCCAGGTCGGAGCCGCCGACGGTGTCGGTCCCTGCATTTCCTGCCGAAAGTGAGCACAGAATGTCCTTATCCAGCCGAAGTCTTCGCCGAATGGCCGTGCTGGCCGCTGGTGCGGCCCTGATGGCCGGGGGTGCCGGCGCGCTGACCGCGTTGCCGGCCGCCGCGGTATCCGCCACGGCCGCGCCCGCCGCCGCGACCGGTGGCAGCGGCGCGACCCTGCCGTATGCGGAGGTACAGGCCGAGAGTTCCGCCACCACCGGGACGGTCATCGGCCCGAGCTACACCCAGGGCCAGTTGGCCGACGAGGCATCCGGCCGCAAGGCGGTGACCCTGGGCTCCGGGCAGTCCGTCACCTTCACCACCCCGGTGGCCACCAACTCGATCGACTTCCGGTACAGCATCCCGGACTCCTCGGACGGCTCCGTGTACACCGCGCCGCTGTCGCTGTATGTCAACGGCGCCAAGCAGACCGATGTCACCCTGACCAACGCCTACAGCTGGTACTACGGCAGCTATCCGTTCGTCAACACCCCCAGTTCCGGTACTCCGCACCACTTCTTCGACGAGACGCACCGGCTGTTCACCACGACCTACCCGGCCGGCACCACGTTCAAGCTTGAGGTCGACAGCGAGGACACCGCGTCCGCCTACACGATCGACTTCGCCGACTTCGAACAGGTCGCCGCCGCGCTGCCGCAACCCGCCGGCTCGGTGTCGGTGACCAGCGAAGGTGCCGACCCCACCGGTTCGGCCGACTCGACCGCCGCGTTCAATGCCGCGATGACCGCGGCAGGCGCCGGCGGCACGGTCTGGATTCCGCCGGGCACCTACAACATCCCGGCCCACCTCACCGTCAACAACGTCACCATTGCCGGCGCCGGCATGTGGTACAGCACGCTGACCGGTAGCGATGTCGGCGTCTTTGGTCTCGGCGAGCCCAACAGCTGCGGTGTCGGTGGCAACACGGGAGTCAGCACCAACGTGCACCTGTCCAACTTCGCGATCTTCGGCGAGGTCACCAGCCGGCTCGACTGCGACCAGGACAACGGCATCGGCGGCGCGCTGAGTAACTCGACGGTCAGCAACATCTGGATCGACCACGAGAAGGTCGGCGCCTGGATGGATGGGCCGATGACCGGCCTGACCTTCAGCGGTATGCGGATCAGGGACACCACCGCTGACGGGATCAACTTCCACGGCGGGGTGACCGACTCGACGGTCACCGACAGCGACATCCGCAACACCGGTGACGACGGCATCGCGACCTGGGCCGACTCCAGCCTCGGCGCGGACGCCTCCGACACGATCTCCGACAACACCGTGCAGTTGCAGCAGTTGGCCAACGGCATCGCCATCTACGGCGGCCACGACAACACCGTCAGCGGCAACCTGGTGGAGGACACCGGCATCAACCAGGGCGGCGGCAT
The DNA here is from genome assembly GCA_903970565.1 of Candidatus Melainabacteria bacterium. Classification (GTDB taxonomy): domain Bacteria; phylum Actinomycetota; class Actinomycetes; order Mycobacteriales; family Pseudonocardiaceae; genus CAJCJE01. The sequence continues at coordinate 3,138 of CAJCJE010000092.1, forward strand.
CACCGTCGCGCAGCGGTTCAACTCCACCCCGGTCGGCACCACAACGATCAGCAACAACACCATGATCCGCGACGGCGACCTCGACCCGAACTGGCAGTTCGGTGTCGGCGCACTGTGGTTCGACGGCAGCCAGGGTGCGGTCACCGGACCGATCAACGTGACCAACGCGCTGATCGAGCAGAGCCCGTTCGAGGCCGTGCAGTGGGTTGAGGGCACCGTCAGCGGCGTCTCGCTCAACAACGTCACCATCGCCGGCACCGGCACCTTCGCCCTCCAGGAGCAGACCGGCGGCGCGGCAACCTTCTCCAACGTCACCGCGACCGGCGTCAACGGGCCCTCCGCCGCGTACAACTGCGAGGGCGGCGGCTTCGTGGTGACCGACGGTGGCGGCAACTCCGGCATCTCCGGTACGCCGTTCTGCGGCAACTGGCCGGCCCCGGTCTATCCGCCGTACCCGCCGAGCGGGGTCACCGTGCAGCCCAGCGCGCTGAACTTCGGCTCGACGGTGACCGGTTCGACCAGCGCGGCGCAGACCGCGACGGTGTCCAACCCGACCAACGCCGCCGCCGCGGTCTCCTCGATCGCCACCACCGGTGACTTCGCGCAGACCAACACCTGCGGCAGCTCGATCCCGGCCAACGGCTCCTGCGCGGTCAGCGTCACCTTCACACCGACGGCGACGGGCAGCCGCACCGGCACCCTCACCGTCAACGCGGGCGGCGTGACCAACACGGTCAGCCTCACCGGCACCGGCACCGCGCCGGGACCGATCCTGTCCACCAACCCGGCCAGTCTCTCCTTCGCCAGCACGGTGGTCGGCTCGTCGGCGGCCACCCAGACGGTGACCGTCGGCAACACCGGCACGACCTCGGCGACCGTCTCCGGCGTCGCGACCACCGGTGACTTCAGCCAGACCAACAACTGCCACGCCGTCGCGGTCGGCGCGTCCTGCGCGGTCACCGTCACCTTCACCCCGACCACCGGCGGTGCCCGCACCGGCACGCTGACCGTCACCAGCAACGCCAACAAC
>CAJCJE010000093.1 GCA_903970565.1 Candidatus Melainabacteria bacterium
CCAGGACGTGCGCGAACAGGAAGAAGAAGGTCAGGACGCCGGTGATCCGGTGCGCGACCCAGGACCACATCCCGAGGTCGCCGCGGTAGAGCTTGCCTCCGCGAGCGCTCGATCCGCCCGAGGCGCCCGGATCGGCCGCCGCCGATGGCGCGGTACTTGCCGTGCTGGACATCGGCGAACGGCCTCCAACGTCGCTGGTGAACTCATCGTGCCCCGCCGCGGCAATCCGCGTCGTAGGGCTGCAAGGGGACTTTCGGATGCTAAACCCGGCGCGGCGCATCGGCCCACGCGGCGCGGCCCGCTGTGATCGATGGAACACCGGGAGCGGTGGCCGGCCAAACCTCGGTGATCTAGGCCCTGAGCAGGCAAAACCTGCCATTCCACTGTGGTCGGGTGAGGCGCGCGACACAGCGGTCACCGCCCTGTCGGGCCGTCGTCATCCGGTCGGGTGATCACGGACGGATGGTCGGCGGTCCGGTTCGCCCGACCCCGCGCCGGGCGCGCGATTCCCGCTTCGTGGCCACCATGTTTCGCCATTTGGGCTGGTGATGACCGATAGGTAAGCGCCGGTTACAAGTCTCGGGCACGATTCGGTCACGTGGACCACAGAGGTTGTGGCGAACCTCTCGACGGGCGGTACGGTCTCGCGAATGACACCGGGCACCGACCGGTGTGACCAGTAGTAGTCATCAGGGGCAGCGCGGTACATGCGGTACAGCAGTGCGGCAATGCGTTGTGGAAGGAGAAAGCCTTGCGCCGAGTTCGAGGGATAACCGTCGTCGCTGGGGTGGTGGCGCTCGGGTTGGTACTCGTCGGATGCGGCACGAAGCCGAGTTCCTCGAGTAGCTCCAGCACGGCCAGCGGGAGCGGCAGCGCCTTCAAGGCCTGCATGGTCACCGACACCGGCGGTATCGACGACCGGTCGTTCAACGCCTCGGCCTGGGCCGGGATGCAGGCCGCGCAGAAGGACGGCAAGGCGACCGTCGTCTACACCCAGTCCAACACCGAGAACGACTACGTGCCGAACATCAGCGCGTACTCCAAGGGCAACTGCAACCTCGTCGTCACGGTCGGCGGCCTGATGGCCCCGGCCACGACGGACGCGGCCACGGCCTCGCCCAAGCAGCACTACGCCATCGTCGACTCCAACGGCAACGGCACCAACGTGCAGGGCCTCCAGTTCAACACCGCCCAGGCCGGTTTCCTCGCCGGATACCTGGCCGCCGGTTACTCCACCACCGGCAAGGTGGCCACCTTCGGCGGCGAGAAGATCGCCCCGGTGACCATCTACATGGACGGCTTCTGGGAAGGCGTGCAGTACTACAACAAGCAGGAGAGCAAGAGCGTTCAGGTGCTCGGCTGGAGCGAGACCACCCAGAACGGCAGCTTCACCAACTCCTTCACCGACCAGACCCAGGGCACCCAGCTGGCGAACAACTTCCTGTCCCAGGGCGCTGACGTGATCTTCCCGGTCGCCGGCAGCTCCGGCCTCGGTGGCGTCGCGGCGGTGGCCGCCTCCGGTGGCAAGGCGACCGCGATCTGGGTCGACACCGACGGCTGCGTCTCGGCCCCGCAGTACTGCAACGTGTTCCTGTCCACCGCCTTCAAGAACGTGGACAACGCGGTGCAGGCCTCGGTCGAGCAGGCCTCCGGTGGCACCTTCGCCACCAAGGACTACATCGGCACGCTGACCAACGGCGGTGTCGGCCTCGCGCCGTACCACGACTTCCAGTCCAAGGTGCCGGCCGCGTTGCAGGCCCAGATCACCCAGATCAAGGCGGACATCATCAGCGGCAAGATCACCATCACCTCGCCGTCCCAGCCCAAGGGCTGAGTCTCCGTCGACCGGTCGCGCTCGGAGATGGAGCGCGCCCGGTGGTCTCCCGGCGCTCGTGTCGATGCACGTCGATCGACACGAGCGCCGAGCCTGTTTGCGCACCCGGGGTCCTGAGTGCGAACAAGATGAACTTCGGCGGCGGAGTCTGCCGCCGGAATCCGAAAGGGGTGCGGCGCGATGCGGCTTGAGCTGCGAGGCATCACCAAACGCTTCGGCTCGCTGATCGCCAACGACGCCATCGATCTCCTCGTCCAACCCGGTGAGATCCATGCGCTGCTCGGCGAGAACGGCGCCGGCAAGTCGACCTTGATGAACGTCCTCTACGGCCTGTACACGCCGGATGCCGGGGAGATCCTCGTCGACGACGAGCCGATCACCCTGCGTGGGCCCGGCGACGCGATAGCGGCCAGGATCGGCATGGTGCACCAGCACTTCATGCTGGTCGGCGTGTTCACCGTCGCGGAGAACGTGATGCTCGGTCACGAGCCCGTCGCGAACTGGGTGCCGCGCAGGCCGTGGAACGGCAAACCCTGGTTGTCGGTGCTGAACCGGCGCAAGGCCGGCGCGCAGGTCCGCGAACTGTCCGAGCGCTACGGCCTCGACGTCGACCCGGACGCGCTCGTCGACGACCTCCCGGTCGGCGTGCAGCAGCGGGTGGAGATCATCAAGGCGCTGGCCCGCGACGTCGACGTGCTCATCCTCGACGAGCCGACCGCGGTGCTCACCCCGCAGGAGATCGACGAGCTGATCCGGATCATGCGCGAACTGCGCGCGGCCGGGAAGTCGATCGTGTTCATCACCCACAAACTCCGCGAGGTGAAGGCGGTCGCCGACCGGATCACCGTGATCCGCAGGGGCAAGGTCGTCGGCGAGGCCGACCCGGCCGCCGACGAGACCGAACTGGCCAGCATGATGGTCGGCCGCGAGGTCCAACTCGTGGTGGACAAGGCTGCCGCGCGGCCGGGCGAGGTCAGCCTGCGGATCAGCGACCTCACCGTCACCGACGACCGAGGACAGACCACAGTGGACGGTCTGAGCCTGGACGTGCGGGCCGGCGAGATCGTCGCCCTGGCCGGTGTGCAGGGCAACGGCCAGGAGGAACTGGCCGAGGCGCTGCTCGGAGTCCGGATTCCGGACTCCGGCGAGATCTCGTTGAACGGCCGGAACCTGGTCGGGGCGAGCCCGCGCGAGATCCTGCGCGCGGGCGTCGGCTACGTACCGGAGGACCGGCAGCACGACGGCCTGGTCGGCACCTTCAGCGTGGCCGAGAACCTCGTCCTGGACCTGTACAACACCGCGCCGTTCGGCTCCGGCGCCGCGCTTCGCCTCGGCGAGATCCGGCGCAACGCCGACGAACGGGTCGCCGAGTTCGACGTGCGCACCTCCTCGATCACCGCGCAGGTCGGCACCCTCTCCGGCGGCAACCAGCAGAAAGTGGTGCTGGCGCGGGAGATGTCCCGGCCGCTGACGCTGCTGGTCGCCTCCCAGCCCACCCGAGGCGTCGACGTCGGCGCGCAGGAGTTCATCCACCGACGGATCGTCTCCGAACGCGATCGCGGCACCCCCGTGGTCATCGTGTCCACCGAACTCGACGAGGTGCTCGCGCTCGCCGACCGGATCGCGGTGATGTACCGGGGCCGGATCATCGGTGTGCTGCCGGCCGGCGCGTCCCGCGACGAGGTCGGCCTGATGATGGCCGGCGTCGCCGCCGACCAGGCGCGCACCGAGGCGCGGGCACACCCCAGCGAACTCGCCTCCGTGGACCAGGCCGCCGAACAACCGGTCGACCAGCCGGTCGACCAGCCGATCGATCAGCCGGTCGAGCACGGAGCCGAGCAGCGCCTCGACACCGCC
>CAJCJE010000094.1 GCA_903970565.1 Candidatus Melainabacteria bacterium
GAGCGGATCGACGGCCGGGTGCGGCGGACGCCGTTGCTGTCCAGCAGTGCGCTGCCGGGGCTCCTGCTGAAGGCCGAACACCGGCAGCGGGGCGGCTCGTTCAAGATTCGCGGCGCCGCGAACGCGCTGCTGCGACTCGGCGCGACCCGGGTGGTCACCGGGTCCTCCGGCAACCACGGCATCGCGCTGGCCACCCTCGGCCGCGCCCTCGGCGTCGAGGTCACCGTGGTGATGGCCGCCGGGGCCCAGGACGCCAAGGCGGAGGTGATCCGGCGGGCCGGCGCGCGGGTGCTGCGGGTACCGGGCGGGGTGGCCGAACGGGACCGGCGCGCCCGACAGCTCGCCGCCGAACTCGGCGCGGCGTTCGTGCACTCCTCCGACCACGAGTTGGTGGCCGCCGGCGCGGGCACCGTGGCGCTGGAGGTGTTCGCCGACGCGCCGGACACCGACACCCTGTTCGTGCCGGTCGGTGGGGGTGGCCTGCTGGCCGGCACCTGCCTCGCGGCGGCCGGGCGGCCGGTGCGGGTCGTCGGGGTGGAACCGGCGCAGGGCCGTCGCTACGCGCGGTCGCTGGCCGAGGGGCGCCCGGTGCGGCTGCCGCCGCCCGACACCATCGCCGACGGTCTGCGCGGCCAGTGCCCCGGCGAACTGCTGCTGCCGATCATCACCGACCGGGTGGACGAGTTGATCGGCGTCACCGACGAGGAGATCACCCACGCGGTGCGCCTGCTGCGCCACGCGGGCATCGACGCCGAACCCAGCGGCGCGGTCGCCCTCGCCGGAGCCCTGCGCCACCCCGAGCGCGCCGCGCGGGCGGCTGCCGCCGTCGCGGTCGTGTCCGGCGGCAACACCGCCGCCGCGCTGCACCAGACCGACACCGATCCCGGAGAGGACACCTGATGACCGCCGACGTCACCACCATCGAGGCGCTCGACCTGCCCGAACTGATCGCGCAGATCTACCGCCAGGCCCTGGCCGACAACTCGCTGGACACCGAGAGCGACTTCTTCGAGTCGGGCGGGGACTCGCTGACCGCCTTCCAGATCACCGCGCTGCTCCAGGACACCCTCGGTGTCGAGGTGCCCATCGCGCTGGTGTTCGCCTACCCCTCGCCCGCCGACCTCGCCTCCGTCGTGGAGACCGAGCGGTAACTCGCGTGGAGACCGCGCCGTAGCTCGTGGAGACCGCGCAACAACCGGAATCCGTTCCCGGAGGAGTCGGCCGACGTCGTCTGACGGTCCAACCCGAAGAGAACTGGTGGACCGATTTCCGCGCGAACGTCGCGCGGCCCGGTCGACCGGCACGCCGCTGGGCCCGGTGCCGAGGGGAGGGCCGCTGCCGCCGTCGTTCCCGCAGCAGCGGCTGTGGTTCCTCGACCAGCTCACCCCCGGTGGGACCGAGTACATCGCCCCGTGGACCTGGCAGCTGACCGGGCCACTGGACGTCGACGCGCTGCGCGCGGCCTGGAGATTCACTCCGGCTTGGCGCGAGCGGATCTCGTTGTTCCACGCGAGCACGGACTTCAGGGCATGGGCGTCGTCCGGTGGCAGCGGTGTGCGGATCGACACGGTGTGCGTGCCCACCTGGTTGACTGTGGCGATCAGCGAGGGTGTCTTCGATGCTCTTGCCTTCCCTATGATGGTCAGGCTGCGCAGCCACTCGTTCATCTGCTCGCGCGGGTCGATCGCTGGCAACGGCAGTCGCTGCCCGAGGGCCACACCCGCAGCCCGCCGGCCGAGTCCTTGGCGACCGGCTCGACTACATAACCCGAGTTCGCCAACGCCTGTGCGTAGGCCCGTTCCTGTCGCTGGCGATCCTCGGCCGTGTCGCCGGCGTGGCGGACCAGGAACGTCGGCCCCGGCTCGGTGTCGTCAACCCGGTACCCGGCTTGGACCCGGCCACCGCTCTTGTCCCGGCGTGGGTGGAATCCGGCCAGGTACAGGACTTGGCGGATGATGTCCGCCTCGTCGGCACGGTCGACATGGTCGGCGTGTGGTGGACGCTCGTTCCTGGTCTCCTCGGTCGGCGTGCGCCGGAACCAGCTCATCATCGTGCCCCGCTGGCCGAGTCGGTGAGCGTGCCGTCGACCCACTGGATGAACTTCAGCGGGGAGCCGCCAAAGTGTTCGCGAACGCGGGCCTGGATGGCGCGCACGTCGTGGCCGGGCAGGAAGTCTCGTTCCGTGGTGTCGCCGCAGCCACAGGCACACGGCCGGTAGATGAACGGCTTCTCCTCCGGGAGTTCGCAGTAGCCGACCGGGTTTTGCGACCCGTTGATCACCGGGTCAGGCTGGTTGATCCAGGCGTCGCGCACCGGGTGCCCTTCGACCAGCGCGGCGCCCTCCAACGCGACCCGGTCGCCGTGGGTGGACACCCCGGTGATCTCGCCAACGGCACGGACCACGCCTTCGCCGACGATGACCGCGAATCGTTGCCGGCTGGCTTTGTCGGCGTTCATCCGCCACACGCCCCGCCCGGCCTTCCACGCCTCCTCCTCGGTCATCCGGGGGAAGTACCCGAGGAACGTCCGATCGAGGGGGTCGTTCTGCACAGTCTCGTAGCTCCCGAGCTTCAACCGGATTGCCACCGCACACCTCCGCATACCGAACTCGACGACGTTCCACACGAGTCCATCACCGCGAACCGGATTTGAAAAGACATCAAAGAGTGGGTTGCAGGCAGGTTCACGCTGATGGTGTAGTGCTGAACCAGCCCCGACACGTGGAGAGTGGGCAGCATCTCCGCCCAGCCGGGCTGACTGCCGCCAGCGGACCAATCCACACGACGAGTGCTGTTCCGTAAGCCGATCGGCTACCGGAACAGCCGGGTTCATGTCGATGTCCGAAGTCGTGTGCACAGCTGAGCTGGGCTTTCGTCGCGGCGTGCAGAGGAGTTCAGGTCATCGCGTTGTACGGAAGTCGCCTGTACCCCAAATTTACACTGATCTGGTGAGTGCAGCGACGGTGATGAGGGACCGTCGGAGGACTTCACTTACGACTTCTGCCCCGACGACCCGACCCAGGTGTAAATGTCGGTCTTGATTTTGGCCGAGGACATCGACGCCACCGCCGACCAGGTCGTGCGCGCGTTGGGCGAGCGCGGCGTCGATGTCCATCGGGTCAACACCGCCTGGTTCCCCGCGCGGTTGCGCCTGTCGGCACGGCTGCGCGGAGACTGCTGGTCCGGCACCCTGCGCACCCCATCGCGGGTGATCGACCTGGAATCGGTCACCGCCGTCTGGTACCGGACCCCACGCGCCTACCAGTTCCCGCCCGAACTGTCCCCGGCGGAGCGCGCGCACGCGAACCTGGAAGCCAAATACGGGCTGGGCGGGGTGCTGTCTTCACTGCCGGTGCTGTGGGTCAACCACCCCGCGCGGCTGGCGGACGCCGCCTACAAGCCGGTCCAACTGGTGGCCGCCCGCCGCTGCGGGCTGACCGTGCCCGACACGCTGATCACCCAAGACCCCGTAGCGGTACGTGAATTCGCCGCCCAGGGCAGGACGGTGACGAAGATCCTCGGCGCGAACACGATCGGAGAGCAAGGCGTCCGCAAGGTCGCCTTCACCCGCGTCATCGACGAAGCCGACCTGGCCGACCTGCGCGGCATCGACGTCACCACCCACCTGTTCCAGCGGTGGGTTCCCAAGGCGTACGAGGCGCGCGTCATCGTGATCGGCGAGCAGATCACGGCTACCGCGATCCACGCCAGCACCGCCGAGAACTACGTGGACTGGCGGAGCGACTACGACGGCTGCACCTACGAACTCGTCGACCCACCCGCCGATGTCGTGACCGGCGTGCGCGAACTGATGCGCGTGCTGGATCTGCGCTACGCGGCGCTGGACTTTGTCATCAGTCCCGACGGGTGCTGGCACCACCTGGAAATCAACGCCGGTGGCCAATACGGCTGGATCGAGGACAAGACCGGCGCGCCGCTGACCGACCAACTCGCCGACTTGCTCGCGAAAGGCGTCCCATGACCCCGGCTTCCGCCTAGTTCCTACCACAAGCCCCATCGGGGGACCTGCATGGAAGAGGGTGCACTAGTGACCGACACCACCACAACCTCGACGGCTACCGCGCCCGCAGCCGAATCTGACTGGTCCGCGCGTGCGGCCCGGCTGGCCACGCTGCTGGCCGAACGCGGCGATGTGCGCGATGACGCCTGGAAAGCCGCCGTCGCCGGGGTGCCGCGGCACCGGCTGGTGCCCGCCGCCTACCGGCAAGACACCACCGGCGCGTGGCGGCCGGTTGATACCGCGTCCGACGCGGGCCTGGAGTTGGTGTACTCGCCGGAAACGCTGATCACCGCATTGGAGGACCGCGGCGGGCACCAGGTCGCGGTGTCCTCGTCCACCAAGCCGGACCTGATGCTGCGGATGTTGGAAGTCCTGGACGTGCGCGACGGTCAGAAGGTGCTGGAGATCGGCACCGGCACCGGCTACAACGCAGCGCTGCTCTCGCATCGGCTCGGCGAGGCCAACGTGTTCTCCGTGGACATCGACCCTGAGCTGGTTGACGCGGCCCGGTCCCGGCTTGCCGGGATCGGCTATCGCCCGACGCTGGTCGCGGTCGATGGCGTCGACGGGCTGCCCGAGCACGCCCCCTACGACCGGATCATCGCGACCTGCTCGGTGCCGGTCGTGCCCTGGACGTGGGTCAACCAACTCGCGCCGGGCGGGCAGCTGCTGGTCGATCTGAAGGTCAACGACACCGCCGGCAACCTGGTCGACCTGCGGCGGCTCCCAGACCGGGCCGAGGGCCGGTTCACCGCGCGGTGGGCAACCTTCATGACCATGCGCCACCACGATGGCGCCGTGCCCATCCAGTCCGGGGAGCGCGCGATGGAGGCGTTTGAGCGGGTCACGACCGCGCCGGCGCAGCCGTGGTGGACCCACCGGGTGGTGTGGTTGCTCGCGCAGTTCGCGCTGCCGGCCGGTGTGGTGATCGGGATGCGCCTGGACCCGGATACCCGCCAGCCCACCGCCGGGATGCTGTCCGCACCGGACGGGTCCTGGACCACGATCGAGCTGGCCGAGTCCGGAGGCGTCCGCCGGGTCACCGAGGCGGGGCCGACACCGCTGTGGGTCGCGGTCGAGGACGCCTACCAGCGGTGGACCGGCCTGGGCGAACCCGACTGGCCGCGGCTGGGCATCACCGTCATCCCGGACCGGCAGTGGGCGTGGCTGGACGACCCGGCCGGGCCGCGCACCTGGCCGATCAGCGGCTGAGCCCGCCAGCCTCGAACTCGCCGGAACGGACCCCGGCCAGGACAGCGACCGCAGCACTTGCTCTATCGCCCCCGGCGCCCGGGGCCGGTATCCCCGCACCGCCCTCCGAGGCGAGCAACTGCGCGACGAGTTGCCCCGCGAGCCCGGCCGGTGGACGGCCGATCACGTCATCCTGTGCAGACCACTTCGGACATTGACAGGTCCCACACAGTGTGCGGGGCCCGCAGGTGATGCTGCGGGTCGCGAGATTCGGTGAGCAACAGCGTCACCGCTAGCAGATCCGACACCAGCGGGGCCTCCCGCTGGTCCGGCTGGGATAGCGGTTCGGCGGTGATGCTCCAAGTCACGTCGAGCACCCTCGCCGCACAGAGGTCGTTCCCGCGCTCACCCCATGTCGGCCCAGCAGCGTTGAACGCGCGCACCTCCTCGGGGTGAAGCCAGCGTACGACGGCCAGGCCGAGATCGGCGGCTTCAGGCTCGTCCTGCAGCGCGAGGCCACGCAGTCCCCAGTACGCAGTGACCGAGGATTCCGGTAGCAAGAGCGACGCGAAGCCCGTCAAGAGCCTGCCTCACACCCAGGCGCACGGCGTCACGACTTGTGTCCCCGCAGCCGCAGCCAGCAGCACGCCATCATCGAGGAGACGGTTCACCAGCCAGGCACCGTCCCCGGTACTGACGGAATAACCACCCAGCTCGTGCCGGATGTTCAAAACCGCGCCAGCCATGAGCCGGCCAAGCTCAGGGCTTCCCGCGGTCGCAGCGGCGGCGAACGCCGAGTACGAAGCACTTGCTCGGATGGCCGCGTGCCGTTCTCCCGGCTAGATGATTGATGCGGTGAAGATCATGTAAAGGCGGTCCGGTGAGAGGACACGGACGGAGGGTGTCCATGATCAAAGTTGTGAGCAAAGACCTGAACACCCTCCTCACGGCACTCTACGTGCTAATCGATGACCATGTCGTGCCGGCCCGGACCGGACGCGGCCACCGACCCGCTCTCACTGACAGTGAACTGATCTGCCTCGCCGTGGCACAAGCACTGCTGGGCTATCCGAACGAACGCCGCTGGGTCCGCCACGTCCACGCCAACCTCGAACTGCTGGGCATGTTCCCCGACATGCTCTCCCAATCCGGCTACCACCGGCGCCTCAAGACCGCGCAACCGTTGCTGTGTAAGACCATCATTGTTCTCGCTGCCTGCTGCCCGTCGTGGTGTGACGACATGTGGATCACTGACGCCACTCCGCTGCCCTGTGGCATGTCCCGGGAAACAGTGAAGCGTTCAGAACTGGCCGGACACGCCAACTACGGCTACTGCGCGTCACATTCGCGGTGGTACTGGGGTCTGAAGCTCTACCTGGTCTGCGCCGGAGACGGGATGCCGATCATGTGGTGCCTGGCCACCCCGAAGCTCGGGGAACGCGAGGTGTTGGCCGCATTGCTCGACCACGACCATCACCTCATCCGTGACGGTCAAATCTTGTTGGCCGACAAGGGTTTCGCTGGCAAAGATTTCCAGGAACTCACCGCCGGAATGGGAGTGCGTCTGGTTCGCCCGGACCGTAAGGACGAAACTTTCCGCAACGGCGATCTCGGCGGTGTCCGTCAACGGATCGAGTCGGTCAATCAGACGCTCAAGGGCCAACTCGATCTGGAACGGCACGCCGGCCGAACCCCGGCAGGGGTATTCACCCGGGTCGCCCAGCGCCTGCTGGCCATGGCCGCCGGTATCTGGCACAACTGGATGACCGGCGTGACCAGCAAACGGTCACTCATCGCATTCGATCACTAACACCAAATTCACCGCATCAATCATCTAGGTCGAACAGGTTGCCTGAGCCTCAGACTTCTCGTCGCTCAGTGCAAGAATGAGGTGCCGTGAGAAGGTCTGCATCCACAACCCCATCCTCCCGCACGTTTCGGGACCGGAATGCGCTGGAAACTGCCCGCGACGCGACCGACTTCTGAACCACAGGCTCGGGGATGGCGGCGGGTCAGTCCCGCCTGCCAGCAAGCGCAGGGGTGACAACCCGAGCGTGGCCAGCATCTACCGGGCTCTGGCCGAGCACGCCAAGCGCGCGTGGTACCCCGACGCGATCGAGCAGGCCCACGCGGACTTTGGCGCCATCAAGTCCGGCGACGCCTGCCAGCGACTTCAGGGCTCATTGCCCCTTTCTCGCGTATCCCGGTCGGCCCTCTGGTGATGCCCACCCGGTGGGTGGAGACCGTCGGGATGAGCGCGGTCGAGGCCATGCTGCGCGGGATTCCCGTGGTGGCCTCGGACATCGGTGGCCTGCCGGAGGCGATGCTCGGCGTACCGCACCTGGTGTCGCCGCTGGACGCCGAGGACTGGGTGCGGACGGTCTCCCGGCTGCTGACCGACCACGACCACTACCGCGCGGTCGCCGCGCGGGCATACCGTGCCGCTGCCGAGTTCGTGGCCGCCGCGAGGATCGAGAGTGTCGAGGACGTCCTGCGGGCGTTCACCGGTCGCGCGCCGGCCGACGCGCCGGCGGACCC